>JAZRSP010000392.1:0-16314 GCA_045651565.1 Victivallaceae bacterium
CCTCAAAAAGCGATGATGAACTTGCTCAAATGATGTATAACTTATTAAATTCTCTTCGACACTATGGCGCAAGTGATTTGCATATTTCCGCTTCGGCGATGCCTTTTATCCGCAGAAATTTGCAGGTTGAACGCATAAGTAGTCAAATACTCTCTCCCGAAGATGCCAAACGCCTGAATTATTCTGTTATCAGTGCCGAACAGAAAGCGATTTTTGAGGAAAAACAGGACTATAATTTCGCTTTGGAGATCGGCAAAAATCGTTTCCGTGTTGCTTTGATGCAGCACAAAGACGGAGTTGCTGGCTCTTATCGTATTGTGCCTGACCATATTTGTACTTTGGAGGAATTGGGTTTTCTCCCCCGTAGTGTGGCAACGATTGAGCGTATGCTTGACTATAATAACGGTTTGGTTTTGGTGACCGGTCCGATCGGTGGTGGTAAAACTACTACTTTGGGGGCGATGATCGATATTTTGAATACCAAACGGGACGACCATATTATTACGGTGGAAGACCCGATTGAGATTTTGCAGGTTTCTAAAAATTGTCAGGTCAATCAACGACAAATCGGAAGTCATACCAATACCTATCACTCTGCGTTGAAAGCGGCTTTGCGAGAAGATCCCGATATTATTGTAATCGGCGAAATGCATGACTTGGAAACTATTGAAAATGCGATTACTGCTTCAGAAACCGGGCACTTGGTTATCGGAACGCTGCATACCAGTGATGCCGGAAGTACTCTGAATCGTATTTTGGATGTATTCCCGTCTACCCAGCAGTCGCAGATTCGTGCGATGGTTTCAGGATCATTACGAGGAATTATTTGCCAAAGACTTATCCCCGGTGCTGACGGTAAATTGACTCTGGCTTATGAAATTATGACCAATACCACCTCAATCAGCAGTTTGATTGCCGAAGGAAAAACTCACCAGTTGAAGCAGACAATGCAGATTGGAAGCAAGGTTGGTATGTGTACTCTCGATCAATGCTTGCTTGATAAATACAAGTTGGGTCTTATTACTTATGATACTGCGATGTCACTGATGACTGACCAATCGGTAATTGTGCAGGCAAAACAGCATTTTGCATTGCTTGAAGCTCAAAAACTGGCAGAGGAAAATAATCAATAAGTGTATAAGGAGTAATTTTTATGAATTTGGTAAAGAAATTTTTTTGCGGTGTGATTTTGGCAGCTTTGATACCAGGTCTTTTCGGCGGGACTTTGATCTACAAAATCGGAGAGAATGAGGAGAAGATTGTTTCTGATATTACGATTCTCTCGATTAATAATAAACAAGTCGTGCTTAAAGTCGGCAACGGTATTGAAAGAATTCCGCTCTCCGCTTTGATTAAATATTACTCGACTGATATTAAAATCGGAAGTGCTTTCGATGATGGCAGTCAGGAGTATGATGTTCAGGTGCGGAATATCAAAAAACCTGCTTCCCGTACTGGATACAGCGGTTCTAAAAAAAATCGTACAACTTCTGAACTTGAAGTCGAATACGATATCCGCTTAAAAAATAATGTAAAAAATAAGAAGCGTTCTATCAAAACTCCGCATTTTTATCTTTATCTATTAACTATGGATAAGTCTAATAAGCGTAAGATTTTTATTTTCCATTATCCCGATCAGGCAAAATGTAATTTCAAAAATTATGATGAGGCTCTGATGATGGAAAAAGCATTTTCAAGTGAGCGTGAATCAATCTATTTGGATTACGGCAATAACAAAAATAATGCACTCTCCTGGCAGACTCAGAAATTCGTTTTGGATGGAATCAAGGAACGACGAATTATCGCAAGTTATTTGATTATTTGGGGCAAAGATCGTATAGTTTACGAGGGCGGAGAAATTTGGGATCAAATGGAATCAATCAGTCCTGATTGGTTCACTCGACCAGATCATTTCTAATATTTTAACGATAAAGGAAGAGGAGGAAAAAATGTCAAAATTTAAAAGTGTGAAAAAAATTTTGGGGGGAGTTGGAGTCTGTGTGGTTTTAACTGCTTGTGAAACGGCAAATAGTTGTGCTCGTTCCGCTCTGGATGTTGCGGCGAACAAAGCATACGGCACCGGTAGTGAAAATGTTTTTTTTAGCAGTCCATCGGTAGAACGGAAAATTGCGTATGAATTCTTTTTTGAACTGCATGCTGTTGATATCGAGAAAAAACAAAAAGAATTGCAAGAAACCATAAGTTCACTCGGTGGTTATCTTTTGACTGTACAAGATAATTTTTTGACAGTAAAAATTCCCAAAGCAAAAGCCGATGAATTTCTTAAAAAATGTCAGTCTTTCGGCGAATTGTCAAACTTGAATATGAATGGTACTGATATGACTGATACTATTGCCGATTTGGAGATGCGTTTGGCTTCGCAGAAAAAAATCCAGAAGCGGCTGATTGAACTTCTCGATAAGGCAACCTTGGTCGAAGATATGCTGAAAATTGAGGTGCAGCTCAATAAAGTTGAAACTGAAATTGAACGCTTGACTGCTCAATTGGCAAATAGTAATAAGCGAGTTGATTTTGCAACTTTCAATATCAAATTGAGCAATGTACCGATTGTTGAAAGAACTGATATTGCACTTGAACAATTCGGATTTTTGAAGAACTTTATCAATTATCAAGGCGGAAGAATGGATGAAATTTTCTGCTCATTCAACTTGCCGCAAAATTTTGTGCCTTATACATCAAAGTACAACGGTAATTCTGAAAGTTTTAGTGCAATTACTGCTGATGATTGTGTTTTGGCGATTAATGAGTATGAAATTGACGATAACAGTTCGTTTGAATTTTGGACTAAACTCATCGAGAAATCTTTGAAAGTTTTCCACGCATGCAGCGAAATTAAAGTCGAAAAAGTCGGTGATGCAATTGAAATTACTGCAATTACCAACAAAAAAGGCGTTACAGACAGTTATTATATGTATGCTTGGATTGAGGATTCTTTCTGGTGCGGCAAAAAACTCCGAACCGTCGAACTTTTCGGCGAAAAAGAGGTCTTCAATAAGTATCTTAATTCCGTAAAAGAGATGATTTCTGTTTACAACGAATAAAAATAGCAGAACTACAATATTTGAAGCCGAACTACATCGAGCGGTAACGACCGGGTGTTGTTGGGTGTTTTGCTAAAAAAACACGGTTGAAGTTCGAGAGGTTGTGAAATCCTGAAAGAATTGCTATTTCCGAGATTGAGAGATTCGTTTCAAGCAATAATCTTCTGGCGCAGGCGAGGCGTAACTCCAAAACATAATCGGAAAAATTTACTCGGATACTTTTCTTGAAAAATCGGCGAAAACTCTCGCTATCCATTCGGACATTTCCGGCAGTTTCGGCGAGAGTGATTTTGCGAGTGAAGTTTTTTTGCAGAAAAGAGATGGTTTTTTCCATAATTTGCTGTTGTTGTTCATTCAAATCATCAAAATTTTTGCTGATATTGAGAGTTTTGTATTCTTTTTTTGCAAGTTTGAGCAGAAAATCATATAATGCCATAATTTTTTCATCGGCATTAAGATTGATAATTTTGTCCATATATTCGGCAAATTCAATATCCGGTTTGAAAATAATTGCGGGGTTTGCCGATTCGAAAAGTCGTTTCAGATTTTTAAATTCGGGCAGACTTAATAAACCTATTTCCGAAAAGTCGGAACGAAGTTTGATATTCTCCGCCACTGCATTTTGGTCATCAAGCAATAAGGAAACAAAATAATGCGGTACATTTTTGCCGATAAGAAAGAGTGAACCCGTTTGGAAATTATGCCATTCATCGCCTAAAAGAACTTTGCCGGAACCTGAATTTATAAAGGTTAATTCCAATTCCGGGTGGTAGTGATAATTGCAGGGTAGGGGATTACCGCTGACTTTGTCATGGACGATAGTTGCAGAAGCATCTCTTGGAACTTTTTCAAATTGCAGTTCTTTATTAGTTGTTTTGCCGGAAAGTATCATTTTTTCACCTTTTTATACTAGTAAATTATAAAAAATCAGTTATATTATATACTATAATGCTAAAATAATAAAAATCAATGCAGAAAAATAAAAAAGGAGGAATTATGAAAAGATCCGAAATTAATAATGAAATTCGCAAAGCAGAAGCATTTTTTGCTTCATTTTCATTTAAATTGCCCCAGTTTGCTTCTTATACTTTGGCTGACTGGAAAAAGTTGGATAAGTCAAAAGTTAAAGAAATTTTTGACTGCAATTTGGGTTGGGATATTACCGATTTCGGTCGTGGAGATTTTGCGAAAGAGGGGCTTTTTCTTTTTACCATTCGCAACGGCAATGTGAAAATGCCTGAATATACCAAAATGTATGCTGAAAAAATTATGATTTCTCGCTCTGAACAGGTAACTTTGATGCACTGTCACGAGGCAAAATGTGAAGATATTATCAATCGCGGAGGCGGTAATTTGGTTTTTGAACTCTACAATCGACTGGAGGGAACTACTGAACTTGCAGATACTCCTGTAACTGTGACTAAAGACGGTGAAAAATTGATTGTCCCGGCAGGCGAAAAAATTGTGATTGTTCCCGGTGAAAGTTTGACCCTCACTCCGAATCTTTTTCACAAATTTTATGCAGAAAAAGGCGGTGATGTGATGATTGGTGAAGTTTCATTTGTTAATGATGACCATACTGATAATATTTTCCATAAACCACAATTGCGATTTCCTGTAATTGAGGAAGATGAAGCTCCATACCGCTTATTGGTAAGTGATTACGAAAATTTTTTAGAATTTTAGTGGATTTAGAATTATGAATAGACAATTTTTGAATGATAATTGGCATGTGAGTTTTGTACATCCGGTAACTAAACAAAATCATACTATTGAAGCAACTGTTCCTGGTAATATTGAACTTGATTTGCAACGGGCAAATTTAATTGGTAATCCAATTCCCCAGACCGCTGAAAATGCTGAACGCTGGATTGATATTACTGATTGGAGTTATGAAAAAGAGTTTGATTATGCTGGCTTGCCCAGTGGAATGATAAAAGCAATTTTGTCATTTGAGGGGATTGATACTGCGGCAGAAATCTACCTCAATGGTGATAAAATTTATGAGTGTGCGAATATGTTTATTGAGCACACAATTGACGTAACAAATCTGCTTAAAATCGGCAAAAATTTGCTTAAAGTTATCATTTTTGCTCCGGAAATTTATGCAAGACGCTTTAAAAATTCCGTCTTTCAAGGCAGTCCTCGTCAGGCAGCGGCTTATTTGCGAAAAGCTCGCCACATGTGGGGCTGGGATAATGCTCCGCACCGTTTAAGTGCAGGGATTTGGCGTAATGTTTCAATTAAATTTTTGAAGCCGATCCGCTTCGAAGAAGTCTATGTTGCAACTCAATATATTACTGAAAATAAAGACAGGGCGGAATTGACTTGCCGTTACATTTTTGATACTCCTGATAGAGATTTATCCAATTATCGGGTGCGAGTGCAATTTTTCTTTGAGGGGAAATGTGAGTTTGAATATTACGGCAGAGTTTTGCATACTGTCGGGGCTTTGACCCAAGGGAAAATTGCTATTAAAAATCCTCGTCTTTGGTACCCTGCCGGCTTCGGTGAACCGAACTTGTATGATTTTGTGATTACTCTTGAAAAAGATGGCGAGGTCGTTGCCGAACATCGTGAAAAAATCGGTATCAGAAAAATTAAATTGGAGCGGACTGAAACAACTGACATGGCAGGCAACGGCGAATTTCAAATTTACTGCAATAATGAAAAAATTTATATTTGCGGAACAAATTGGAAACCGACTTCGCCATTTCATTCACAAGTTGCAGAACGCAATAAAAAAGTTCTGCAATTGGCAGTTGATTGTAACTGCAACATGATTCGTGTGTGGGGCGGAGGTATTTATGAGGACAATGAGTTCTGGGATTTCTGCGATGAACATGGACTTATGGTCTGGCACGATTTTATGATTGCCTGCGAAATGCCGCCAAGAGAAAAATTTTACCTTGATGAACTGGAAAAAGAGGCAACCCAGATTGTTAAAAAATATCGCAATCGGGCTTCTTTGGCAATTTGGTGCGGTGATAATGAGACAGATATAGCATTTTTCTGGGGTTATTTGGTGGAGAATAATTTATTCCCGTCAAGCAATAAAGTTACTAGAGAACTTTTACCATCAGTCATTATGAATAATGATCCATCGCATGATTATTTGCCAAGTTCTCCCTATATCGCAGATGAATTGGTAACTCCGATGCGCAATGGGGTGCGTCTTGCAACCGATGATACTTTGCCTAATGCTCCGGAACAGCATATTTATTGCAGTAACCCGGCGAAATTCGGCGGATTTAAAAAGCATTTTAAATTATCTGCGGCACATTTGAGTAGTGAATGCGGCCCGCTTTTTATTAACGGAATGTCCGAGAGCGAAGACATTGTTAAAAATGAACTTTCAAGGATTATTAAATTCTGGAACATTGACCCTGCCGACACAACAAGAGAAAATGACATGGTTCACCAGTGCGATTCATATTGTGCCGCTTGGTGCAAAATGGCGAAATGGGTATTGCAAAATATGTTCAAAAAAGAGTTTTCGCCTGAAAATTATCAGGAATTAATTGCGGGTGTGAACTTTTTCAATGCCGACTTTTTTAAGTTTATGATTGAGTCATGGCGAGTACAGAAATTTCGCCGTACAGGTATTTTGTGGTGGTCGCTTTGTGATATGTGGCCTATGGCGTTTAATTATTCGGTAGTTGATGTGAATTTGAAACCAAAGTTGAGTTTTGATTTTATCAGAATTTCTCAACAGCCTTTTGCTTTGATGTGCGATGAGGCGAAAGAAGATGAAGTGCTGCTTCATGCGGTCAATGATATCGGAAAAAATGTTGACGGTTCTTACTTTGTAAAAGATGATAATGGCAAAGTTCTTGCCGAGGGTGAGTTTGAAGTCGGGGTTAATGATAGACAAGTTTTAACTCAAATTGAGTTACCCAAAGGCGAAATTGCTTATATCAACTGGTTTATTGACGGTAGAGAATACAAAAATTTCTACATCAGAAAAACCGAAACTTATGACTTTGAAAAATGTGTAAAATGGAGCGAAAAGGTTCGTAAATTTTAAAACATTTTCATCAAATTAAAAGTATTATTTTCTCCTGTTTTTGTTTCGATACTGAACAGGAGAAATTTTGTATCGCTTAATGAAATTATTGGTAAAATAATTTCTCTCAATATAACCGCACATATTGGCAATTTCAGAAATGTTCATGTCGGTTGTTTCCAGAAGTTTTTTGGCTTCAATCATTCGCCTTTCAGCGATAGTTTGATTGATTGTCATGTTGTATTCACGCTTCAAAATATTATTTAACTGGTGCGGCGACAAGGCAACATGCCGTGCAACATCGCTTACAGATAAGTGGGGCAATTGAAAGTGAGTTTCTATAAACCATAACGCCATATTGGTATAGTAAGGTTGAGTCTGCATGTAGGTTGGCAGTTCCTCTATCGCTTCAGAGAGTGCAATCAAAAAAGCATTGCGTCTACTGAACATTAAATCTTTTTTCTCATGTTCAGCATATTGATGGAATAAATTAAGCATTTCAAGCAGTAACTGGCACTTGATGTTCTGCTTCAACTCAAATGTCGTGGTGAAGCCTCGCTTATAAAAACAGCAGGTAAAACCATCGAAAGAGAGTTGAAACAAAACCACACAACCGTCTTTGATAATCGGTGCATGTTTTTTCCCCGGCGGAGTTATAACAATTTTTTCCGGAGTTGTAAAGGGCTGGATACTGTCGCCGAAAAAGATGATTTCATAATATTTATGGCTATGCAGCAATGAACCGCCAAGTTCATCGGTCAGGCGAAACGTCATCTCTGCTTTGGATTCCATGCAGGTATTTCGCAAATAATTGATAATTAGCATTTTCCCCTCGGATGAAGATACATCCGGGAGGATAGTGCTTTCGTAATGTTTTTCTTCTAAATTATCCATAAATATTCCCTATTTTTTTTGCTATGATAAATATATCTCATTTATCTGTGGTTTTCAAGTCATAAATCCTATATTTTATATAAAAAAACACTGGAATTATATATAATTTTTAATATTTCCGTTTTTTATATATGTTGTTGCTTTTTTCTTATATAACAAAGGTGTTGACATTGATTTTTTTTGTGCTATAATTATTAACAGAAACAAAAAATAAGAATTAAAATTAACCGACAATAAATAAACAAAGGAAAAGATTATGAATTTTAGAAAATCAATTTTTGCTATGGCGTTAATCGGTAGTGCTTTGGCGTCATTCGGAGAGGGGATTATTCAGAATGAGGATAATACTCACTATTTCGTGATTGGTAAAATCGGTTCAACGGAGCAGGATTTACGCCAGCATATTGATAATTACCTCTATCCTGGACATCAAATGACAGATTTTATGCTGAATCCGGGAGCGTATTTATTCAGTGTAAAACTTCCAGGATTAGAGGCAGCTTGGGATAATTTAACATTTAATCCCGATGGCAGCATCACAGGAAAAGACGGCAAAGTGATAGATAAAGTTTATTGGCCACGCTATAAAGTTATGAAAAAACTCCATGAAGATGGAATTGATCCCTATAAAATTTGGATTGATCAACTTCGCAAGCGTGGTGTTCGTCCGTGGATTTCTTGGAGAACAAATGATATTCATAATCCATTTAATACTTGGGAGGTAAGTTATTCAGACTTCTGGGCGGCACATCCGGAATGGCGTACCGGGGTTTTCCCAAATTATGTAAATTGGCAGGCAACTGCAATGGATTACAGTAATCCAGAAGTAAGAAAACATGTAATGAATATTATTTTTACATTGATTGATACTTATGATATTGACGGATTTGAACTTGATTTTATGCGTTTCGGAGAGGCTTTCCGTCACGGCAAAGAGATTTCCGAAGGACATAAAATTATGTTGGAAATGTTGCGTGAAATTCGTAAACATCTTGATGAAAAGGCAGCGAAAGAGGGGAGAGATAGAATTAAACTCGGACTTCGTTTGACTGCAGATCCCCGCGATGCTTGGCGATTAGGTTTCGATGTTGAAACTTATGCTAAAGAGGGGTTGATTGACCTCGTAACTGCGGCAACAGTTTTCCATACAACTTGGCATGATGTCCCGGTAAGAGAGTGGAAAAAACTCTGCGGTGAAAATGTCGAATTTGCTGTTTGTATTGAATCAAATAAACGCTCTCATGGGAACTTTCTCCAATCAAGTTATGGTGATCCCGGAGATGTCGCAAATGGTTTAGCGGCAAGTTATTTGCATCAGGGAGCGGATAAAATTTACCTCTTTAATACCTTCTGGTATCCGAAAGACATTATGACTACTTCCGGCAAACTTGAAACAATCGTCAAAGCTCCTCGCCGTTGTCCGATTTTGTATAATGATTTGCGTTCAGTAGGGGCTCATGTTTACAGTCAATTGCCGCAGAAATTTGCGGAGAAATATACCCGTCCGTACCGAATTAATATCGGACCGAATTTGCAGGATGGCGACAAGGCTTATGTGGTAATGGCGTTCAAAGATAATAAAGTACCAAAAGGAGATTTTGCAGATGTTTATGTAAATAGCAATAAGCCGATTAAGCGTTCAAATTTTGTGCCTGAACTCTTTTTTAAAGAAGATTTGAATGCAGGTGTCGTTGCTTTTGAAATTCCAGATGGTTATTTGCATGAGGGTGAAAATATTATTGAAGTTTCTGCCAATGGCAAACAGCAATGGACTTTGGATTGGATTGAAATTTATATTGCTAATGAAAAGGCTATGTTGCAGGACGAGAATTTAATTGCACTCAATGAGGCCTTCGCTAATGTTCAAAATTGGCAGTATAATTACAATGCTTCATTGGGAAATCTCCCCGGTAATATTTATAATCTTGGTAGTAAAAAATTGAGTTTAGTTAAAGTTAATGGGCGTCAGACATTGCGTTTTGATAGTACTGGTGTTGGTTCAAATGGTATTGGAAGTTTGCGTAATCCTGCTGAAATTGCCAAACTTGGTAAAAAAATTGCAATTGAATTAGAGTTTTCAATCCCCGAAGAAGGTTCAAATTTGCAAGGTCCATGGAATTGGTATTTCGCCTTTGCAAATGGCGGCAATCCACAAGCTAATTTTAGTTTAATTATCAGCAGAAATAAAATCAGCAGTTCATTTGGAAATTTTGCTTATCCTGCAATGGCTTTTGGAGTTCCGAAGAAATTGAGAATGTTAGTTGATGCTGAAGCAGGAACTATTACGATGCAGTTGGGTAATGGCAAGGTTGAGAAGTTCAACTTGAAAAATGATCTGAATCGCACCAATTATTTGGGCTTCGGCGATGCAGGAAACTCAACCGGAAGATTTTTTGACTTGTACTCAATGAAAATCGGAAAAGTTGAATAATATTAGAGTTTATAAGCACATGGGGTGCTTTTTATAAGATAGAAATGAGAGATAAAAAACGAAGAAATCTCGAATTTCAAAAAAATTAATGAGGACGGTATTCCCATTAATTAAACAAAACCAAAACTAAAACATGAAAGGAAAACAAAAAAATGAAAAAATCAATGTATTTTACTTTGATTGAGTTGTTGGTTGTAATCGCAATCATCGCAATTTTGGCAGGAATGTTGCTCCCCGCTCTCAACAAGGCAAGAGGCAAAGCTCGTGCAATTTCCTGTGCATCAAATATGAAAAACTCACAGACCCAGATGTTGATGTATGCTGATTCATCAGAAGGTTTTATGCCGTTATGGGCAAAGGCAATTAAATACGGCAGTGCAACAAGTTGGGCTCATGTGATTTTTGATGCAGGTTTCGGCGATGACAAAACCGGCGTTTGCCCTGCTGCAACTAATAACAAAACCGTTTATGAAGAAGATAATGATGCTAAACGTATGATGAAAGTTTCCGGAGTTTTCTGTTTGAATTGGAGTACTCCGTATAGACCTGCGGCTTATGCTATGGTTGATAATTACACCGAAGAATTTATCAATACCAAAGGACTTAAAAGTGCTTCAACTACACCGGTTTTACATGACAGTGCTTTCAGCAATACTAATACTCAGCAGTATTGTATTATGGCTCGCAATCAAAATACTTCATGCTTGTATTTCAGACATGACGGACGTGCAAATGTATCATTTGCTGACGGGCACGTTGAAGCATTGGAGAGCAAAGGATATTGGAGTTTTTTCAAAGATGCTCCTGATTTGTGCAATAGTAACCGTGATGCAACCAATGCGGTAACTGCTCCTGCTTATGTTTGGAGTATCAAAAATGATGGTACTTACGAACAGGTAAAAAATTAATAACTTTTAAGTCAAAAAAATACTCCCCCCATGTGTTAATTTCAGGGTGATAGATGTGAAAAATTTATCACCTTAGGGGGAGTATGTCAAAAATCAGGGGGAAAAAGAATAAAATGTCAAATCTTTTTGTTGATTATATAGTTATCATACTCTATATGTGTGCCGTAGTAGGAATAGGATTTTTGTGTACACAAAAGAATGAAAATACTAAAAACTATCTTTTGGGCGATGGCAAAATTCCGTTTTTCGCTGTTGGTTTGTCAATGATGATGGCACTTTTCAGTTCCATTTCTATTGTGCAAGCCCCCGGAGAAATTTTTAATAACAGCATGACATATGGTTGTTTCAATCAACTAATTGTCTGGCTGCAAATTCCAATTTATTTAATCTTCACTGCTTTCTATGCCAAACTCGGAAGTTTTACCCCCTATGAATATTTGGAATACCGTTATGACTCAAAGGTTCGACTGGTCGTGGCAATCAGTGCTTTCTATGCGAAAGTGGTATATTTAGGGTTAGTGCTTTATTCAACGGCTAAAATTTTTGAGGGAATTTACGGTTGGAATGCTTGGTTTACCATTCTTTTAGTAGGCATTATTGGAACTATTTATACTGTCATGGGCGGTAGAAAAGCGGTTATTTGGACTGATGTAATGCAGTTTGTGGTGCTTTCAATAAGTTTAGTAGTGATTGTAGTGTATTTAATTAAAGGAATTAATGGTGGTTTTAGCGAAGCATTTGTTTATGCTTTCAAGCAAGGGCATGGTTTCCCTGATTTTGCGAAGAAGGAATTTTATCAATTTACTCCTTATGTGAGATTACTTTTTTGGTTGATGTTCTTTGGACTTCTGACCTCACCTTTCAATGTCTGTTCAGATCAGACTACAATTCAGAATTTACTTTGTACCGGCAGCAACAAAGAACGCTTCAAGTCTTTGGTGGTTTCTGCGGTTACAACTAATATAATGTGTTTAATAATTATGTTTTTTGGGTGTGGACTTTTTACCTATTTTGCCCAAAATCCTGATGCAGAAGTTTTAGCAAAGGGTGGAGATGTGGCACTTTTTCGATTTGTCTTCTTAAAAGTTCCATCTCCGATTTCTGGACTTTTTATGGCGGCGATGCTGGCGGCAATTATGAGTTCATTAGACTCAGGCATAAATTCTATGGCAGCGGTTTGGTTAAAAGAGTTTCATGTGAAGTTTTTTAATAAAAACATTACTCCTGATGGTGAAATTAAAGTTTTGAGATTGGCAACATTTATAATTGGGGTGTTCTCAATTTTGCTTGCTCTGGCACTTTGTGTTTCTGGAAAATATTTACAGCAGTCGATGACTGAAATCGGAACTATTTTCTGGCTTTTGGGGGCGGCGACTGTACCCGCATTCCTTTTTGGAGTTTTAACTAACAGGGCAAATTCAGCTTATGTGTGGGGAATTACCTTTTTTGCAGTAGGAGAAACTATTGCGACTAATGCTTGGTATATTTTATCTCGTCGAGCTGTACAAGTTTGGGAATCTGATCCATCTATTGGATTAGGCTGGGGTGGACCTCTTGAAGCAAAATATTTTATAATTCCTACTGTGATTGCATTAATTTTAGTTACACCGTACCTTTTCAAAAAGTCACTTCGCAGATCCAAAAAAATTATTGCTTTGGCATTAGTAGGGACGATTTTTGTTGGACTTGCGTTTAATATGTTTATTTGGTATTTTTTCAGTAACTTGGAAATTACCAATGAGCCGAAAGCAAGAAGTTTTGCATTTTATATCCCGACTTTGATTTTGTGGGCGATTGTGGTATTGTTCTGCCCGAAGCAGCCGAGAGAAAATTATCAGGGATTGACTATTGCAACTATGAAAGACCCGATTCTTAAAAAGATAAAATAAGGTAGTATAATAATGAGTTTTCAATGGGTAACAAAAGGTTTTGATTCTTTCCGCCGAGGTACTTTCGGTAATGGCGGAGTGAATTTGTATGTTTCTAAACAGGGGGTATTGCAGAGAATTTATCAATATGACTTAAATCATAATGGTTATTTTGATTTGGTCTTTGCCAATTGCCAGAATCACCATGAGGCGGCTCCGTCGTATCTCTACAACCGCAAGGGCGAAAGAGTTGCAACATTGCCAGGGCAGGGTGCATTGTCGGGTTTTGCTGCAGATTTGAATGGTAATGGTTATTCAGATATTGTGATTGCAGGTTATTACGATATGGCGGCACCTTTTGCAACTGCTGATATTTATTTTGGCAGCAGTGAAAAGTATTCAGAGAATCGTCACATAAAAATTCCTGCACCATTTACCGAGTCAAGTTGTGCAGGAGATTTCAAAGGTACCGGCAAAAAGGCTCTTGCTTTTGCTATGCCTTACTACAAAACTGTGCGGATTTTTTATCAGGATACCGAACTTGGAATATATTGGAAAGGCTATGTCGACTTGCCTATTGAAGCAAATTTGATTACCTCAATCGACCTTGATAATGACGGTTATGATGAACTTATTGCCAAAAAGAAAGACTCAAGTGAAATTACTGTTTATTGGGGCGGAGAAAATGGTATCGATGTGAATAATAAAACCGTAATTCCGGAACTGCCGGCTTCAGAATATGTCGAACAAGAGAAAGCAAATACCGTCGAAAGCAACCTTGAAAAACGCTGGACTGCTATTCGTTATGTGAAAGCAGTTAAACTTGACGGAGTGCCGTGTTTGGTCTATTCATCAGGGAAAAAGATTCTTTTTTATACCGCAGAGAAAGAACATAATTTGAAACTTCACTTATCGCTTGAAGTGCCTTTCGCTATGTCAGTTGCGGTAGGAGATTTGAATAATGACGGTTATGATGATATTGCAGTTGCCTGTCATGCTCCGAATAAGGAAGCAACTTTCCATACGAGTTTTATTTTCTTGAAAGGTCGAAATGGTTTTGACAGCAAGAATTTTTTTGAGGTAAAAACTCAATATGCCAATGATGTGGAAATTTTCCATTGGCAAGACGGCAGGAATGAAGTGATTTTCGGGCAGGGTTCACTTTTTAATTACTACACCAATAATACTTGTTCGTACTATTATGACGGTGAAAAATTTGTCGCAGGAAACTGTGTTTTTGAGGGAGAAGATGTCCGACAGATTATCAGAGTTGCCAATTGCGACAGTGAAGATGAGGTATTGCTCATAAACCATTACGCCCGCCGAGCAGTCGGATATGATAAGGCATTTATATATTGGGGTGATGAAAACGGTTATTCGCCTGAACACCGCTGGGATGTGCCTTGCTGGTGCGGAGTTGATTCAATTTACGCCGATTTTAATGATGACGGTTGGGCGGAAGTGCTTATTTGCAATAACTCTGAAAATTCAGTTCATCTCGATCCCGGTTGTCACTTGCATTACTTTGATAAAAATGGCTATATCGCCGATAAAACCGAAATTCTCCCGACAGTTCAGGCTTGGGGCGGTTTCGCTGCAGACATTAATCGCGACGGTTACTTGGATATTGTGATTGTCGATGATAACTGGAATGATATTTCTATTTTTTATGGTAGTGAAAAAGGCTTTACCCGAAAAGAAAAATTAAACCTCAATTTAGAGGGAGGCGGCCGTTGGATTATCGGCAGTGATTTGAATAAAAACGGTTATATTGATATTATTGTGCCGTTGATTTCAAAAAATTACTGCTTGATTCTTCATGGCAGCGAAAAGGGTTACAGTTTGGAAAATTCAACTAAGTTGGCAGTATACAAGGCTGGTTCAGTTCATGTGGCTGATTTGACCGGAAACGGCTACCCCGATATTATCATCGGCACCCATATCGACACTCCGGTCAATGGAGAATTGCCGCCCCATGAACCGCATGTATCATACATTTATATCTACTGGAATGGCCCGGAGGGATTAAGTGAGTTTAACAGTACCATGCTTCGGGCGGATGCGGCAACTTCGGTTGCGGTTGCGGATTTCAATAATGACGGATTTTTGGACATTTTTGTCGGCAATTACCATAACGGCAAGGAGCGTGATATAAACTCAATTCTTTACTGGAATAGAAATGGCAAGTTTGCAGAACTTGACCGTGATTTACTCTATTGCCATTCAGCTTCGGGGTGTTTGGCGGCGGACTTTAATAATGACGGATATATCGACTTGGCAGTCGCTAATCACAAAATTGACGGAGACCATCACGGTTATTCGACAATTTGGTGGAATGGCGAAAAGGGGTTTAATTCTGAACGGACTATTAATCTCCCGACCGAGGGGCCGCACGGCATGACTGCAATTGAGCCGGGTAATCAACTTGATAGAGGCCCGGAAGAGTATTATGAATCCGAAGTTTGGGAAGTTCCTGAAACTTCAAGCATAATTTCGATTGATATTGAGGGTGAAATCCCGGAAAATTGTTATGTTAAATCTTGGGTAAAAGTTGCTGACTGCAAAGAAAATTTAGCCCAAAAAGAGTGGCAGGAAGTTAAAGACGTCAAGGTGAATAAAGGCGATTGTATGCAGTATCGTCTGGCTTTAGGGGCAAAAAATTCACTTCGGACTCCGAGAATTGTTGCTGTTACGGTTAAGTTTGCTTAAAATGTAATTTCGATTTATCCCGAAAAGTATTAATTTTTTACGTTTTAATATTGGTTTTATTTAAAAGTAGTTATATATTATATGTATACTGAAAAATTATAGCAGTTTTAAATAGTAAAAAATATATGGAAAGTAAAAAATATGCAAAGTTTATTTTTGAATGGCGAATGGACGCTCAATTTTATTCATGGAGAAACTCAAAAATTTTATTCTATCAAAGCAACTGTACCTGGCAATGTGGAATTGGATCTGGAAAAAGCAGGAATTATTTGTGATGCTTTGAAAGTTGATCAGGAGTTTAATTGCCGTTGGATGGAATTTACGGATTGGGAGTTTGAGCGAGAATTTGAATTTTCAGCTTTGCCGGAAAATACTGACCGGGCGGTTTTGAATTTTGACGGAATCGATACTGCGGCGGATATTCTGCTTAACGGCG
>JAZRSP010000393.1:0-3998 GCA_045651565.1 Victivallaceae bacterium
AAACTGTTATGAAGAGAAAATTAAAGAGAAAAATAACTATTAACTAATTAAAATAAGGAATTATTATGTCTTATTTGTTCCCGATTAAAGGTTTGGTGGCGGCAGCTTACACTCCGATGAATAAAGATGAATCAGTAGCATTGGATATTGTTGCGCCGTTAGTTGAGTATTCTATTGATAAAAAATTGGCAGGACTTTTTGCTGTCGGTTCAACCGGTGAATTTTGCTCGCTTAGTATGGACGAAAGAAAAGCAGTCGCTCGTGAGTATGTCAAGTGCGCCCAAGGCCGTATTCCGATTATCGTGAATGTCGCTTCATGTTGCCAGCAGGACTCAATCGAACTTGCAAAAGCTGCCGTTGCAGACGGTGCTGATGCCGTTTGCGGACTTGCCCCATTTTATTTCAGACCGGACTCTAATCGCGATTTAGTAAATTTCCTGAAACCGGTTGCGGAAGCTTCTGACGGTAAACCTTTTTTCCTCTATCATGCTCCGGGAATTACCGGATTCGGAGCTTCTGTTCCAGAATTTATCAAAATGGCGGCAGATGAAATTCCGAATTTCGCAGGGGTTAAATATACCAATATGAACCTTTTTGAATACCAACAGGCAGTTAATGCTTGCGATAGAGTTCAAGTGCTTTTCGGAAAAGACGAAATGCTCCTCGGTGCTTTGGCAATGGGGGCAGAGGCTGGTATCGGTACAACCTTTAATTATCTGCCAAAAATTTATCACGGAGTTATTGATAATTTCGAAAAAGGCGATATGGCAGAAGCTCGCCGTTATATGGACTTGTCACAGAAAGCAGTTGCGATTTCTGCAAAATATGGTTTGGAAACAATCAAAGTCTTTATGAAATTTGCCGGTATCGATGTC
Source organism: Victivallaceae bacterium (assembly GCA_045651565.1). GTDB lineage: Bacteria > Verrucomicrobiota > Lentisphaeria > Victivallales > Victivallaceae > RGIG5270. Next base: position 876 of record JAZRSP010000393.1, read on the forward strand.
GGTCCGATGCGTACACCTGTAAGTCATATGACCAAAGAGCAAGAATATGCTTTCCGTAAAGATCTTTCTGAAGCAGGTTTGGATGAATATATCGGTTAAAACTTTTGTCTAAAAAGGAGATAATTTAGTATGACAATAATTGATTATATTGTAATTGCCATCTATATGCTTCTCTCATTGCTTATGGGGTGCAGATTAGGCAAAAAACAAGTCAGTACAGAGCAGTATTTCCTTTCCGGTAGAAGCATGAAGTGGCTGCCTGTCGCAATTGCACTTTTTGCGGCATTATTCAGTTCAATCAGTTATATTGCGATGCCGGGAGAGGGGTATAACTATGGTACAACTATGTTGGTGAGTGCGGTAACAGGTATTGTGGCTTTGCCAGTAATGCTTTTTGTATTTCTTAAATTTTTCTATAACATGAAGTTATGGACAATTAATGAATACTTGGAAAACCGCTTTTCAGTAAAGGTAAGAATTCTTTGCGGTGGAATTTTCCTTTTTGCACGCTGCTTGTATATTGGAGTTGTACTTTATGCAACTGCGATGCTGCTTGCCCGTTCATTCGGAATTCATCCATTAATGGCAATTATTGTGGTTGCTGTCGTGTCAACAATTTATACCTATTTTGGTGGTATGGATGCAGTTATATGGACTGATGTAATGCAGTTTGTCGTGCTTTTGGGCGGTATTTTATTAATTATCGGCGTTGTTGCATGGCAGCTTGATGGCGGAATTATTGGAATTTGGGAAATTGCAGCTGAGAATAATCATACTTTTAACTTGGGAATAGATTCAGGTTTCTGGGATTTGAGTATGGTTGAGAGAATCACTATTTGGCCAATTCTCATTGGATTACCTTTTGCTCTCTTTATGCCAGCAACTGATCAGATTAATCTTCAGCGTTGCATGACTTGCAAGAACTTCAATGAAGTTGCGCGAGCAGTAAGTGTTTCAACTATTTCCAACCCTTTTATCTGTTTCATTTTCTACTTTGCGGGTTTGGCGGTTTTTGCTTACTATAATGTCTTGTATGTAGATAAACTTCCTCCAGAATTGGCAGGGAAACTTAAGGGAGATGAAATTTTTTGCTACTTTGTTTCGCATGAGTTGCCGATTGGGTGTCGAGGTGTTTTGATTGCAGGTATTTTAGCGGCGGTTATGTCAACCATTAGCGCAGTTGAGAATTCGCTTGCAACCGTTTGGGTCAAGGACGTTTATCAAAGAGTTTTGCGTCCAGGTTTGGAGGACTACAAGTATGTGGTTGCAGCCAAGAGAACCACTTTGCTTATAGGTGCACTTACTTGTCTTTTCGGGGTTGCGGTTTATGTGATTTTCCAAGGCAGAAATATTCCGCTTCTGGAAGTATCCAATACAATTTTAGGTATGCTTTCCAACTTCACTTGTACCATTTTCCTTTTGGGCTTACTGACTTATCGAGCTAACTCTAAAGGTATCATTGCAGGGGTGATTGCGGCAATTCCAGTAACAATTTACACCTATGTATTCTGCTATCTCCTGAAAGAAGGAGATGAACGCATGAGCTTTATGGTTATTTGCTGGTATCCAATGGCAACAGTTTTGATTGTTGGATATTTGGTAAGTCTTTTGACTGGCTCATCAGGAGAGAGTACTCGTAAGTATGTTATTTGGAGTCGTTGGGCAAAAAAAGATAAATAAACAAATTGTATTCAGTCATGTTGTGTAAAAGCAACATGATTGATATTTTTTTTATTATGAAATATTTACAGTATTTAGATAATCACATTATTCCAACTCCGTTATCACTTGAATATTTGTCAGATAAGGCAATGGATTTGAGTGAATTTGCTTTGTCAATCGGGGTTGGGGCGGAGTTTCTTGGAAAACTTTTGAACAATAAATTTCAATTTGCAACTAATAGTTCAAAGGTTCTAAAGGTAATTTTGAATGAAAAACTATCTGATAATGAAGAGTATCATATTTCTTTAAATAATGATGGTTGTTTGATTGAATTTGCTTCCTATCGTGCAGGATTGTATGCAATGGAAACGATGAAACAACTTGCGGTTGGTAATTGTGTTTTCCCTTGCGAGATTGTGGATAGACCGCAACTCAAAATGCGAGGAATAAGTTTCTGTCTGCAGAATTTGCGACACGCTGATATAGATGATGTATTGTATCTAATTGAAACAATGGGTAAATTTAAACTTAATACTCTGCTTCTAGAGTATGGTCAGAGATTTCCTTTCGCTAATGGGCATGAAGTTTTGCGTACGCCTGGTTGTTTCAGCGAAGATGATGTAAAGAAAATTGAGGAGAAATGCTGTGAACTTGATATTGAGGTTATACCATTAATTCAATGTTTGGGGCATAATGGTTATATTGGTATTCATGAAGAGTATCAGCATTTATTTGAACCTGGAGCGAAGTGTATTGGTGATTTGCAGTTGTGTCCCTTGAAAAAAGAGTCTTTTGAACTTTTTACCGAACTTGCAACGCAAATTATGAATGCTCACCCTAATGGAAAATATTTCCACATCGGCGCAGATGAGGTTAGAAGTTTGGGTAATTGTCCCGACTGTGCTGAATTTGCCGAAAAATATGGTAAAAATCAACTCTATATTGATTATGTAAATAGGGCTTGTGATTGGGTGATTAAACAGGGTAGAACTCCAATTGTCTGGGACGATATGTTGGGACATTACTCTGAAATTTTACCGTTTTTAAATAAAAAAGCGATTATTATGTATTGGGATTATTGGGCAATAAATGAGAGTTCTCCATTATTTGTAGCACGCCCAGCAGGGAGTTTTCAGGTGACAAATCAAGCGACTTTTGAGCAAATAAGTGATAGCGGGGAGAAAAAAATCGTTCAGGCGTTTGCCCGTAAAATTGATATTAATGAACTTTTGCAAGATGAGAGATTGCGGCAATTGCGCCCTTATTTGGGAGATAATATTCCTGAAAGATTTAACTCTTTTCCGTTTTATAATTTTTATCAGGATATGGGTTTTCAGGTCATCGGTGCTCCGACAGCATTGGGAGATTCTGATGATGATGAGAATGGCATGCCGAATTTTGTTCGAACTCTGGGGAATATTCGTGCTTTTGCAGATAAGTGCAAAAATGAAAAAAGCATGG
>JAZRSP010000394.1:0-11472 GCA_045651565.1 Victivallaceae bacterium
CACCCGACTTGCCCAAAAAACTAATTTGGTCAACAAGGCATACTACGATTGCAACCCGTCGGGAAAATCGCATTGGAGTTACAAAATATTTATTGAAAAAATCGATCCGATAACCAACTTGCCGCTTGCAAAAGCGGAAAATTACAGTTCAATGCTAATGAATCCTGCCGATAATATTGAGAATTTACCTGCCGATTATGTCAGCGAAACTTTGGAGAATTTAAGTGAACGCCAGCGAAAAAGATTTTTACAGGGCGAATGGGGCGAAGAAGATGACCTCGGCCTTTGGAATTTTAAATTAATCAACTCCGCCAGAGTGGCGAAAATTCCGACTGAACTGCGAAAAATTATTATCGGAGTAGACCCGGCGGTGACTAATAACTTAAATAGCGACCTGACCGGGATAATTGTAGCGGCTCTCGGCGAAGACGAGCATTTTTACATTTTAGAAGACGCCTCGATCAAGGCGACTCCGACGGTTTGGATAAAAAAAATCATCGAACTCTATCATCGCTACAATGCAGTAAAGGTAGTTTGCGAAGTCAATAACGGCGGCGAATTAATCGGAGAATTTCTGAAAAGCCATGACCCGACTGTAAATTTTCAGCAACTCCGTGCCAAACAGTCAAAAACCGCCAGAGCGGAATTGATTTTTTCGCTTTATGAGCAAAAAAGGGTACATCATGTCAGAATTTTTCGGGAACTCGAAGACCAGATGTGCTCCTATAATGAAAATATCTCAAATTACAGCCCGGACAGAATGGATGCTCTGGTTTGGGCTTTGACCAAGTTGCAGAATCGCAAGGTGCCGGTTATTATCGCTTAAAATATGCAAGTTAAGTACAAACCTGCCGACAGAAAAACTCCATTGATTATGACTATTGAAAAATTATCATCTATATGAAGTTGTTTTTCAAAAAGTTCCGCCATTGATGAGGCAAAAACCCCGACAACGCCAAACAAAAAAACCAGCCAACTCTGACTTGATTCAAACCAAAATGATATTGCCGAAAAAGTTATGATCCCGACAATATTAAAGGCGATAATTCCCTCAATCGATTTATTGTTTACCGTTTTGGTTTTACCGAACTTGCGGCCGATTAATGCCGCAGCGGTATCTGCAAGCAGCATTATTGCCAATCCGCTCGCCCCCGCAAAAGTCGGAAAAAAGAGTGTCGCAATTGACGCCGCCGCCCACACCGGAGGAGAACCGGAAATAATCCACTTCGACTGCTTGACATCATCTCTCAACATCTTTTGAAAAAACAAGTTATACACTCCCGTAATAACCGGAACTTGCATAATCACAAGCCTTTCAACTAAAATATTCAAAAGACAGCAGACCAGAAAAAATATCCCCAATCCCAATCGGTATTGCTGCAAAAAAATCATTGCGCAAACCATCCACAAGGAACTTAAATGGATAAGTTTTCGGAAAACTTCCTGCTTGTAACTTATTTGTACCATATTGTTATTCCCTAATAATTACGGCGAATAATTCCCACAATTTCTTCAACACTTTTGGCGTTTTTGACCTCATCGGCGACATCATGGTCGATGAATTTGCGGGCAAGCGAAGCAAGTTCCTGCAAATGGCGGTCATTAGCATCATCAGCAGGCGAAACCAATGCGATAATGGTATTATACTCGCCATTAAGTTTTTCCAAAGCGAAACTTTGGCGTGCAAGACCGATTAAAAGCATACATTCCTTGGCATAACTGCTTCGAGTATGCAACAATACGCAATTATCAGAGAGTTCAAACGGATGATAATTAGCAGAATCCACAAGTCCATCATGAATATTTTTATAAGAATACGGCGTATCGAGGTTCATTTTATGAACCAATTCATCAATTGAAGTGTTCAAATCATTGGAAGCCAGATTTACTCCGTATATTTTTGACCGTTTTTCATCGGTTTTTCCGCTATTATACAACTTCAAAACATCATCTCTCTCCTGCGGTATTTGCGGATAAGCCAGAATCAAATTCAACTTCGGTTGCTTCTCTGCAATTAACTCCGCCATGCGGTCAAATCTCGGTCGCCAGAGAACACTTTCACGGCGGTCAAGCGGCATGATCAAAAAGTCTTCAACCCTCAAAAGATTATAAAACTCCTGTTCATACTTGCCCCAACTTTTAATTTCATGCAAATTAATGGTACATTGCGGCGCGCTCTTCAAAATTGTATCTTGCCAATCTCTCGGAAATTCTTCAGGAATAATAACATGCAGAATTGCTCCAATCTGCTTGGTAAGTTGTTTTGCATCCTGAATCAACATCATCAAATCCGGACGGCGATAACCTACCTCCGGCAACGGCAAATAAACATTTCGAGTCAAATTCAAGGGATTGCTGAATCTACACAACATAAGTCTGGCATGGCAATCACTAATTAAGCGGTCTGTAAGGCTACCGAAAATTTTGCTCTGCAATGTATGTTGACTATTCCACCCGAAAATCATTAAATCGCAACGGGATTCTTTGCTCGCCCGCACCAATCCATCAGCAATGTTGCTCGCCAAACGAATACGAGGCGTAATGGACAACTCCTGCGAAGAAGCATATTCCATACATTTATTTAAAAGTTTCTCACTGTCACTGATTGCAGTTTTTACCTTGTCATCTCCGGATTCTTTGATAATCGTTATCGGGAAAATTTCTCCCGGAATTTTAAGATTGCGGAGCAGAAAACTCAATTGCACCAACCCTTTGGCTCGTTCCGGATTGGAGATTGCAACCATGATACGCTGTTCACGGTTTTCGGGAGTTTTTTGAGTATCGACACTGCTGATTTTGCGGCCGAATCTATCCACATAGTAACATCCTATGGCACAACTTACCATAATCATAACAATTGTACCATTCAGAATCTTGTCGCCGTCATCAAAAATTTTAAGGTCATCGTCATACCCAACAATCACCGCTGCCAAAGTTGCAGCAGCCTGGGCAACACTCAAACCGAACATAACTTTGCATTCATTCGGAGTGTACTTAAAAATTTTACAGGTCAAATAACTTGCGTAATATTTAGTTACAATCACCACAACCGACATCACAAACGCCACAAAAAGTCCCTGCCACGAAGAAAACAAAAGTCGCGGATTTATTAATATGCCGACCGAAATAAGGAAAAACGGGATAAAAAAGGTATTCCCAACAAAAAGCAATCTATTCATCAATGTGCTTTGAGCAGGAATCAGACGATTAAAGGCTACCCCTGCTAAAAACGCCCCGATAATCGGTTCCATTCTAGCATACTGCGACCCGTAGGCACAGAGGCAAACAGTTCCCAATACAAAAAGGAACTGCGCACCGCCTTTTTCCGGAATATTCTTAAAAAACCACCCTGCAATAACCGGCAGAAGAAACCAGATAAGCACTGTCATAATCACCATGCCCAAGGCAATGTATATCCAGAAATCACCCCTTAAATTACCTCCGTTACGGGAAATATCGGCAATAATCGCCAAAACCAGAAGCGAGAAGGTATTAGTCGGAATAGTTCCGCCAACGGTAACAACCACTGATTCATTTCGTGAAATACCGAGGCGGCTGATAATCGGATAGGCTATCAATGTATGCGAAGCAAACATACTTGCAAGCAAAATAGAGGCACTCCAATCGTAATTAAGCACATACCTGCTGATAAAAGTTCCGATAATTTGAGGAATTATAAAACTTAATGTCCCAAATACAGCACTTTTTTTAGCCATTCGCTTAAAATCATTCGCATCAGTTTCAAGCCCGGAAATAAACATAATATAGAGAACACCGATTTTGCCGAAAAGCTCTATCGCCCCCTCGCCCGATTCAGGAATCAAATTAAATCCATGCTTGCCTAAAAAAATTCCGGCAATCAGCAAAAGTACAAGTTCAGGGACTTTTAATTTTTCCGCCGCCAGCGGAGCAATCAAAAAAATCAACATCAATATTGAAAAAAACAGAACCAAATCCTGCATTACTTAAATTCTCCTCATTAAATTTTTGCCAAATGTTCCATAACTTCGGCAATCGGCAATCCGACAATATTATCAAATGAACCTTGATAAGACTCCACAATCAGATCGCTATTCTCCTGCATTGCATAAGCACCGGCTTTGTCAAGCACATAGACTTTTTTGATATATTCTCTAATTTCAGTATCGGAAAGTTTTTTGAACTTAACATAACTTTTTACATTAAAGGTATCGCAGATGTTTCTGGCATTGCAGCAAATTGCAACTCCGGTAATAACTGTATGGGTATTGCCGACGAGTTTTTGCAAAATTGCAATTGCATCCGCTTCGTCTTTCGGCTTGCCAATTACAGTATTGTCATAAACGACAATCGTATCAGCGCCGATTACAACTGAATTTAGATGATTAATTGCAACTGCTTGGGCTTTTTTAACAGCATTGAGGACAACCAACTCTTCGACATCGGGATAACTTGTAAGTTCCTCGGTATTTTCGGTAATGACTTGGAATGTCATTCCTGCTTGTTTTAAAAGGTCAAATCTCCGGGGAGATTTAGATGCCAAAATCAAGTTGAAATTACGCTTCATTTTGGCTTTCAGCTGATTCGGGGAGTTCAACTTCACTGAAAGTCAGGTTGATTTTCTTCAAATTTTCCACCCCGAAAAAGTCTTTAAAAACTGTTTCCAAGCGCGCGTTGACTGCTTTTCTCACCTCAACCAAACTGCCTGACTTCCCGTCGTACGAGCATTTAACTGTAAGGTAATAAGCAGAACGGCGCTGATAAATTTTAATTTTTTCGACAGTGACATTGTGCAATTGAGCAATCTCTTCACGAACTGCATGCTCAATTGCCGGAACCATAATGATAATGTCACCGCGATTATCTTCGGGTGTAACCACAATTTTCTTAACTTTTCGTGACCTGAATATAGCTCTCACAAAAAGTTTAATGATGATAAAAAGCAACAAAATGCCGATAGCAAAAACTACTCCGACCGTAAAGCCGTAGTCAAAATCCGACTCTTTAATAATTGCAAAAAATTCTTTTGCAATGTTGATGATTTCTGTTATTTTTTCCATAGTTACACCTGCAATACGAGTTTAAGACTGCACCGAAGCAAATTACTTGTCTAATTTAGCCATAATAGAGGTAGCATCGTCTTCTTCAAAGTTATCTTCTTCATCTTCTTCGACATCCTGAATAGTAACATTGATTTTGAAGACATTAATGCCGGTAATTTTTTCAACTTCTTCGATAACGCTTTTCTGAACAGCATTCGCAACTTCGGGGAGATTGAAACCGTATTTGATAACAATTTTAATTTCCAAATCCAAATCGCCGTTGTCAAGGAATTTGACGTCAATCGCACGATCCTGAATGCGGCGGCTGCCGACGATTTCACCAATAGTATCAACGAAGTTATTACCTGACAAACGAGCAACGCCGGATTGCTTCAAAGCCACTTTGCGTACAATTGTAGCAATCACATTTTCATGAATTTTTATTTCACCGAATTCGGGAGCATTAGTGACATTGGCTTGAACTTCTTCACGACTGTTATTTTCAATAGATGCTTTCATTATTTATGATCCTTTCCTTTGGGAATTTTTTTCTCTGCCATCATATTTTCGATAAAGCCGGTATCATAGTTACCTGCGACGAAAGAACGGTGGCGTAAAATTTTCTTTTGAAACGGAATAGTTGTTTTAACTCCTTCAATGACAAACTCTTCCAATGCACGAGAAGCAATTGCAATCGCCTCTTTGCGGTCGTTGCCATGAACGATTAATTTGCCGATCATACTGTCATAATACGGCGGAATTTTGTATCCTGTATAAGCATGAGAATCGATACGAACCCCACGGCCGCCCGGCGGAATGAAAAGATTCAAAGTGCCGGGGCATGGTGCGAAGTTGAGTGCCGGGTCTTCAGCATTGATTCGGCATTCAATAGCGTGGCCTTTAAGTGAAATATCACTCTGCTGGACTGACAATTTCTCACCTGCTGCAACTCGAATCATCTCTTTAATAAGGTCAATTCCTGTAACCATTTCAGTTACCGGGTGTTCAACCTGAATACGGGTATTCATTTCCATAAAGTAGAAGTCGCCGTCCTGGGTATAAAGGAACTCAATAGTTCCGGCATTGGTATAATTCGCAGCTTTGGCGGCTTTAACTGCTGCCGCACCGATTTTGGCACGCAACTTCGGATTATTGAGCATAACCGGAGATGGTGATTCCTCAATAAGTTTCTGGTTACGGCGCTGAACACTGCAATCACGCTCGCCCAAATGAACTACATTGCCATGCTGGTCACCGATGATTTGAACTTCAATGTGACGAGGATTGACAATGAATTTCTCCATATACAAGTCACCATTACCGAAAGCGGCTTCCGCTTCTGCTCTGGCGGCATTGTAGCCCTGAATCAAACTTGCATCATTATGGGCAACACGCATACCGCGTCCGCCGCCGCCTGCAACGGCTTTAACAATAACCGGGTATTTCAAACGGTGAGCTTCGGAGAGGGCTTCTTTTTCGCTTTTGATAAGGCCCTGGCTTCCGGGGGTAATCGGCACGCCGGCCTTTTTCATAGTCTGGCGAGCAACATCTTTATCACCCAAAGCGCGCATTGCTTCGGCAGTAGGACCGATAAAGGTAATGCCATGCTTTTTGCAAGCCTCTGCGAAGTAGGCATTCTCTGCCAAAAATCCAAAACCGGGGTGTATAGCATCAACATCACAAATTGCCGCAACTGAAAGAATTCGCTCAATAAGCAAATAGCTTTCATTTGACTTGGGAGCACCGATACAAACTGCTTCGTCAGCAAATTTAACGGGCAAACTATCCGCATCAGCCTGCGAATAAACTGCAACTGTACGGATACCCATTTCACGGCATGCTCTGATAATACGCAAAGCAATTTCACCGCGGTTTGCAATCAAAATTTTATTAAACATATTATTCAATCTCCTGCTGAAAGTAGGATTTTATTCAATTACGAAAAGAACTTGTCCGTATTCAACAGCCTGGGCATTGTCAACCAAAATTTCTTTGATTACGCCGCTTTTGTCTGCTTTGACTTCATTCATAACCTTCATTGCTTCAATAATACAAACGACAGTGTCGGCAGTAACAGTAGTTCCGACTTGAACAAAAGGTTCTGCATCCGGTGATGAAGAACGATAGAAAGTTCCGACCAAAGGACTGGTGATTTGTTTAGCAGGATCAGCAGCTTTGGGAGCTTCAACAGCAACTGCAGCTGCGGGAGCAGCAGCAGGAGCAGCGATTACCGGAGCGACAGGAGCGGCAGAAACGACAACTTCATTGCCTCTTTTTATACACAAACTGCAATCATCTGTCTTAATTTTAAATTCAGTAAGGTCATTTTCTGACATCAATTTAACGATTGTTTCAATTTCACTAATTTTCATAATAAATCCTTTCCTTATTAATTTAATTTACTTTTAATTATTCTTCATTTCGTTAAACTATTAATCAAACCCTCCAATGCCAAAATGTAAGAGTAACTGCCGAATCCGCAGATTACACTTTGCGCACCGCGAGCGGTTATGCTTTTTTCTCTAAACTCTTCCCGGGCATGAATATTGCTTAAATGCACCTCAATTACCGGGATATTCAATGCTTTGATTGCGTCCAATATCGCAATGCTACTATGCGAATATGCTCCGGGATTGATAATAATTCCGTCGCAACTTGTATTCAGCACCTCGTTGCCGATAACTTCTACAATCTCGCCCTCAATGCAACTCTGAAAAAATTCAAGCGAAAAACCTTTCTCGGCGGCAACTTTTCTCATACTTTCAGCAATGTCTGCCAAAGTTTCCTTGCCGTAAATTTCCGGTTCTCTTTTTCCCAAAAGTTGTAAATTCGGTCCGTTTATAACTAAAATCTTGTTTTTCATATCTTCAAACTTTTCAAAAAAACTTTTACTTTTACATTAAAATAATCTCAATAAGAGCAAATTGCAATAAAAAAAACAATTTTTTTTCAAAAATATTTACAATTATGCTCAAAAATTATTTACTGTTACTGAACAACCAATCCCAATTTTCAGTTTTAGCAAAGGCAACAAGCCATGACGCATGACCGCAATCAGGAACTTCAACATAAGTGATTTTTTCGCCGCCTGCCTGCTTGATTGCCGCATAAATATCACGAGTGCGTTTAGTCAAAACCACCGTGTCGCTATCGCCGTGGTAAGTCAAAATCGGGATATTGACAAGTTTTTTTGCCTGATTTACGTCTGCTCCGCCGCAAATAGGAAATGCCGCCGCAAACTTTTCCGGAAATCTGCTCAACATATCCCAAGTACCGAATCCGCCCATGGAGATACCAGCAATATAAACACGATTCAAATCGATTTTAGGATTTGCCAATTCTGTTTCAAGCATCTCAACAACCAATTGTAAATTTTCTGAAATCGAGGGCAATGTGTGAGATTCATCTGCCCAAGGAGTATCAACCCATTGCTTATCTGCTGGGCATTGCGGAAAAATCAATAATGCGGCAAGATTTTTCTCGGCACAATAAGAGGTAATTTCTTTTCCGCCATGGAAAAGCTGACTCCAATTATTTGCACCCCTCTCGCCTGCACCATGCAAAAAGAGCAAAACGGGAACTTTTTCAACTGTTGACCAATCTCCGACTGCTTTTCGGCAATAGTTCAAACTTTTTCCGTCGGCATTTTTAAAAACTTTTTGCTCCATCTGATAAACTTGTGCCAAATTTTCCGGCATCACCGCAGTTTCCATAAAAAAATCTCCATATCTATATATTTTCTTTACATTGCTGTGCAATCTATAACAAATTATAATAAATATTATAATATAGAGCCCGGAAGCGTATTTTACAAATTCATGTCAAAATTTTTAACAAAAAAAGTGGGATTTTTGCAAAAAATTCACTTTTTTAAAAGAAAAATAACTTTTTTTTCAAGTTTATTGCAATTTTGACTTGATTTTTTATAAAAGTCTGTGTATCATATAGAACGAACAAAATTTTTTACTAAAACGGGAAATAATTTTATGAAACCGAAAAAACTTACTGATATTACCAGCGCGCAAATGCGGAACAGTTTCAGCAAAATGCTGGAAAAAAGTAAAAACATGGAATTGCAATCGGCAATTGTTATGTTTAGAGAAATCGTTAAAAGCGATCCGGAGTTTATTGATGCGAGAGAGCGTTTGAGAGAATTGGAACGCCAGGCTTTGCCCGAAGCAAAAGGCATGAAAGCAACTCTCGGCGGACTTAAATTCACTTTCACTATTGCATTCAGAAAAATTTTTGCAGCCAAAGATTATATTTTGCAGCTTGCAGCTTGCGAAGATGCACTCTCTGTCAAGTTATCAAACATCTCTGCTTTGCTTAAAATGGCAGAAATCGCCGCCGCAAATGACGGCATGTTTATCGCTGTCGAAGCATTGGAGTTAGCCCATGAGTTTGCTCCGAAAGACAAAAATATCGCAATCAAACTCGCAGATGCTTACATCAAAAATAATCAGGCGCAGGAAGCCGTAAAAATTTATCAGGAATTACTCCGCCGCAATAGCGGAAATGCTAAATTAAAAGAACTCTTAAAAGCGGCAACTGTGGCAGTTTCGACCCAGTCAGAAGACTTTGATGATGAAGATCATACAGAAAATGACGGCAGAAGCGAAAACGAACGCAAAAAAGAAGAGGCTCTGCTTCAACAAATTATGGACGGCACTATCCGTGATGAAGCACAGGCACAGTTGGTTATTGAGAAATTAACTGCTATTGTCAAAGCAAACAACTCTCTTGACGCTCACAGAAAACTCGCCGAAGCATACAAAGTTGCAAAAGATTACGATACCGCAATTTCTCACTTGAATGTGGTCGCCGAATCTCTCGGCTCTTTGGACGCTAAACTTGACAAAGATATTGAGCGCTTGCATGTCCTTAAATACGATGCCAATATCGCCGCAGTTACCGCAAATCCGGAAAACTACGAAAATCCCGAAGAGATTATTCAGCAGTTGAATGAGGAAAAAACCGCTTTCAAAATTGAACGCGCTCGTGTCCGTTCCAACCAATTCATCAACGACGCTCACTTACACTATGAATTGGCATTGGAATACTATAATGCAGGTTATTTGGAAGAGGCTTACCACGAATTTAATATCTCCAGAAAAAATGTCCAGCACAAAGGTAACGCACTCTATTACATGGCAAGAATTTTGCTGGTTGACGGTGAGGTGGACAAAGCAATGCCGCTGCTCCAAGATGCTTATGAATCTCTCGGAATTAAAGAACGAAACTTCAAGCCGGCAGCGTATTATCTCGGAGTTTTGTACGAAAATGAAGGTAATGTGGATAAGGCAAATGAACTCTTTAATGAAATTTACCGCATTGCTCCAACCTTCAAAGATGTGGCAGAAAGAATAAAAAAATAGATTTTTTTTGAAAAATGACTTGCACTTTTTAAAAAAGTGTATTATATTTCATTATGAAATAGAATTATGAACATTTTTTATACTTTATAGAGGTTTACTTATGGATGAGCAAAACACAAAACCCGAATCAACTTTCGTGAATACAGCGACACAGAAAACTGTACGCATTAAGCCTATGGTTAAACAGCCGGTGGTCAATATCGGTCAACCGACAAAGGTTTCTTCTGTTACAACCAATTCACAACCATTGTCCGCATCAGTAATTGATGCAAAAAATGTCGCAAGCAATACAACCAGACCGGCACCTTTGCCGGCAACTGCAACCATGCCGGTAAAAAAAGTCTCTCTCGGACGCCCCGGCACTTCTGTATTGAGCTCATTGGACTTGAAGCCGAAAGCAGCCGAAGCTCCCGCCAAAGCTGCTGCAGCTCCCATGGAAGAAGCAACCAATACAACTGTTGTTTCCAAAGCAAAAGTCGCTGCCAGCGTTTCTGCTGCATTTAAAGATACTATCAGTTCTTCTGTTGCTCCGACCCAGAAGTTCGTTCCGGCAGGCAAGCAGGATACCTCAACCGGCAAGGTTGTTAAAGTCGAATCCGCCGCTCCCGCTGCCACCGATGATGTCGAAGCAGATGAAAGAACTGTTAAATTGCAACGCCCGGAACGCAAAGTTGCTACCGTGGGCAATACCGTTGTTCCAGCTTTAACTCCGAAAGCCGCAGCTCCGGCTCCGGCAGCTGAAACTCCTGCCGAAGAGAATACTGCAACTGTCGCAGTAAACAAGGTTGAAGCTCCTGTTGCTAAACCGAAAATTGACTTAGCTCCAAAAGCTCCTACTGCACCTCCGGTAGAAGCTGCTTCCATTGAAGCTGCTCCCGTTGAAGCTACTCCCGCAGCAGCTCCGGCTGTTGAAGCCAATACTGCTACTGTAGCAGTCGGCAAAATCGAAGTTGCTCCGGCTCCGAAACTCAATTTGAGTGCCAAAACGGATTCTGTACTCCCAAGTCAGGCTCCAACCGTAAAATTGTCTTTGGGCAAAAAGGCAGAAACTCCTGCCCAAGTCGGATCGGAGCCAT
>JAZRSP010000395.1:0-2449 GCA_045651565.1 Victivallaceae bacterium
TCATCGAGTTACCCGTAAAACCAATACATTAGTTCATATTCCGGTAACAGAAGATTTAACAGCTTGCTTAAATAAACTCTACCAAGAAAAAGAAGCCGGAAACCCTTATGTTATCCCGGAAGCTGCCCGATTATATTTGCATCGGGCAAAAAGTTTATCTGATAAAATCGGACAATATTTGAACAGTTTGGGTATTCAAACAACCCGAAAGACTGCGACTGGACGGAATCAAAGCATCAAAGATTTTCACAGTTTACGGCATTGTTTTTGTTATTATGCCGGATTAAAGGGTGTACCTCTTCCGGTAATCCAAAGCATTGTGGGGCATTTGAGTTCAGATATGACCAAACATTATCAGCAGCACGCCGACAAAGTTGCCCGGCAGAAAGGAATGTTGATGATGTCCGGATTACTGCAAATTGATGACTCCATTTCCACCATCCGTACCCTCCGGCAACGGCTCTGCCAACTTGCTCAGGATGAACCGGAAGAATTTATCGTCAAAATGAATTTATACGCCGATCAACTTCTGCAGGAAAAGAAAATCGGCAATCCTCCGCAAAAATTTATTGTGGAAAACACTTCAGAAGAAAAATCCTTAAATGTGCCTTAATCATACTGAATTATATGGTTTAGAGGGCAAAACGGTATAAAAAACAGCAAAAAATGCTCCTTAGCCATACTGAACAGTATGATTAAGGCATTTTCTTTGGAAAGAGATTTTAATATGTGGGTGAGTTTAATTTATAGTAAAATCACCCATATAATGAAATTTTGTCAATGCAGTCAGCAAAATACTTACTGCTCCAATTGAAAATGAGAATTGAATACCCGTAAATAATTTTCCGGTGTATCGGCAATGGCTCCCAATGATTGGCGTATTGCCTGCCATTGGGCATCATCTGCCGGAAAAGAATTGATAAATCTTTGCAAATTGACTTTTATTATTTCCGGCACTTCTGCAGTTTGTCCCGGAATAACCGTTGTCAGCAGCCTGAATACATCGTTGCGATGTTTGGTTATTTCCTCGCTGCGTACAGATTTGGGATCTTTCTCTCTTTGCTCTCTTAAATTCAAATAAGCAGCCGACTTGAAAACAATCAATGCATCTGTATCCAAACACGGCAATCCTCGTTGCATAACCCGGTGTGTCTGGGCATAATTATAGTATTCTGTTCCAAGAATGATCGCCGACATACTTTTAACATAAGAGTCTTCCGCAAGCGGAGTATATTTCATATCCGGATATTCCGGAAAAAGAGTTCTTGATAACAACTCTATCTGGGGCGGGTAATCATTGGCTCCAGATGTCAGAAAACGGTAAAAGTGTCGATTTTCATCCTTTGAAATATAGCAACTGTAGTTCCCGGCAGTAATAAAACGGTGAAACTGTTCTGCAAACTCCCGATCTACTTTTTCTAAAAGCACCAGAATATCAATATCTTTAGTCGCCCGAAATCCAATTGTTCCCGTTAAAGTCAATTCACAGGCAGCACCGCCAATCAAAGTAAAATAATCCGTAAAATCAGCAAAGTGATCCCTGAACAAATCTATGCCTCTTACCATATATCCTCCATCATATTGCTTAATTCACTTTTGACTCTGGGATCCGGATCATCTTTTAACGCCAGATAAAGGGAAAGTTTGTCTACCATCCCTGTATTGCCGATCAAAGGTCGATATTTCCAAAGTTCCAGAAATTCGCCTTCATATTCAAAAGCTTTAATGCTTTTTATATCAACATCTTTGTAGTACACAGCACGGGTTTTAAACAAATCATCATTCAAATTGGTATATTCAGATAACGCTGATATTCCAGCTAGCGGCAAACCTTCCGGCAGATTTTTTCCTCTGATCCTTTTCCATACTGGATTTATCAATCTGTTTTGGGCTTTTTCCCATAACGCCTTGCGGTCTGTATCAAACAGTAAATATTTATTACGTTTGTTTGCTCCAATTTCGGCAATACCCAAAAATTGAAGTTCTTTTGCAGTTCTGGATACATAAACCTTATTCAGATCAAATTTGCTGATGATATCCTGAAAATATAATTTTCCATCAAAAATATGTTCTTGGAGATAGTACAAAAATATCATTTGAGTCATCGGAGAGAAAAACTCGCGTTTTTTTGCATCAGCTGCATCAAACTTGTCTTCCCTGAATGACACAACCGTTCCAGGCAGAAAACACTGTTTCCCCGGGATAACAAATCCGATACCTTTGCCGGAAAGATTTCTGCATAACTCTTTTGATCCATCGTGAAAAACAAAAATCACCGGCAATTTTGAAACCGATTCAATCATATTTTTCTGGATCAATATCTGTTCTGGCGTTGGCAGTTCGTTATTTTTAGCAATACAAAGAGCGTACTGCTGCTCCAGAATTGAAACAATGTTAAAAGTGTAAGGGGCACTGACAAAAAGTGGCAGTTGTTCCGACCAATTTGCCT
>JAZRSP010000396.1:0-3924 GCA_045651565.1 Victivallaceae bacterium
TCACAGAACGACATGGCTACGATCCGACTTAAGTTGGGGAAGCCGTACGGGAAAATTCTGCTTGAAAAAAATGAGTTAGCGGATTTTGCCGATTTTATGCGGAAAAATTTGCTTGGGTGCAATGTCACAGTGCCTTTTAAAGAGGCAATAATTCCCTTTTTAGATGAAGTTGACCCGATTGCAATGCAGGGAAAAAGTGTCAATACCATTATCAATAAAAACGGCAAACTTTTCGGTTGTTCAACTGACGGTTTCGGGTTGGAGAGTGCGTTGCGGAAAAACTTTGATATGGAAGTTGCCAACAAGAGGATGTTTTTTGTCGGAGCAGGTGGCGCAAGTCAGGCTGTATCATGGCATTTTGCATCTTTGGGAGTGAAAAAAATCTACATTGCTAATCGGACTTTTGAGAAGGCTTTGAACTTGGCAACGGCGATAAAAAAGTTTTATCATGATGTGGAGATTATTGCATTGTATTTGGATGATAAAGATGGTTTGAAAAATGCAATAAGCGATTCGGACTGCCTGATTCAAGCGACATCTTCCGGATTGAAAGAGTCTGATTTGCCGCCTTTTGATTTTGAATTGCTTTTTGCAAATCGTGCAATAAAAATTATCGATTTAATTTATAAAAAAACACCGTTATTGGAGTTCGCCGAAAAAAATAAATTCGACTACACTAATGGCAAAGATATGTTGATTTATCAGGGGGCAAAGTCGTTTGAGTTGTGGACAGATTTGCCGGCTCCGATTGAACTTATGTGTTGTGCTTTCGAAAATTAATTATTAAAAACATTTTTTTGTTAAAAAAAATATCTTTTAAGTCTTGACTTTTTTTGTAAATTTGATGCTGCTAATTGTCTTTTTTTTGTCGAAAATGCCCAAAAAGTTTGTCTAAACTAAAAAAAATGCAAAAAAAATCGTTTTTTGAGTTGAATATATAACTTATTAAGTTATATTATATCTTGGATGTCAGTGCAACGGGCAATCGTTCATGTGATTTTTTGCATGAGAGGAAAGTCCGGACTGCATAGAGCAGAAAGTCCTCTGATTTTTTAAGAGGATACGGCGGACTATATGCCGTCGGAAGGAAAGTGCAACAGAGAAGATACCGCCGGGATTTTTTTCTCGGTAAGGGTGAAAAGGTGGGGTAAGAGCCCACCGGGCAGTAAGCGTAAGCACTGTCGCTCAGGCAAACCCCTTTCGCAGCAAGACCAAATAGGAAATGAGTTGCTGCTCGTAACGCTTGAATTTCGGGTTCTGGTCGCATAGACAGATGATTGCCGTCCATTTTTTATGGATACAAAATCCGGCTTACAGTTGTGCTGAAATCCTTTTTCCTCTCTTTTGAGAGGGAAAGCTGAAGAGTATTAAGGTTAGAATTTTAAAGATAAAAGTGAAAGATTATGCCGAAAATTGCAATTATGAGTGATATCCACGGTAATGCCGAAGCATTTCAGGCGGTGTTGGATAAGTGTGGTGAATTGGGAATTGAAAATTTTGTGTCTTTGGGCGATATTGTTGGGTATAATGCCGACCCGAAACCCTGTTTGGATGCAATGAAGCAGATTCCTTTGTTGGGAAAAGTTCGCGGAAATCATGATGTTTATGCTGCGAATATTGATCGAGCCGTAAGCGGTTTCAATGTCAATGCTCGCAAGGCGATTGAATGGACTGCGGAGCAACTTACTGATGAAGATAAAAAATGGTTGATGGAAGCACCTCCGCGTTTGAATTTAACCAAATTCGGCATGACATTGGTACATGCGACTTTGGACAGCCCGGAAAATTGGGGATATATTTTCGATGAACATCATGCGAAAGATAACTTCAATTATCAATACACTCAAGTCTGCTTCTGCGGACACTCCCACTTCCCGATTGCGTTTGAGAAAAAGCAGGTGGTTTTTTCCGGTAATGCGCTCGAAGAACTGCATGAATGGCGTTCAATCAGTGTGCCGGAAGTCAATAATTTTGCAAAAGGAGATAGCGTCACAATCAAGTTAAAAGGTGACTGTAAATATCTTTTTAATGTCGGCAGTATCGGTCAACCTCGTAATGGCGACCCTCGTGCATCATTTGTGGTTTTCGATACTGATATGTCAGCGATGACCCGTTATGTCGTGCCTTATGATATTGCTTCGGCACAGGAGAAAATTTTAGCGGCAGGTTTGCCGGAGAGATTGGCTCTCCGGTTGGCAAAAGGGTGTTAAAGAGTAGCAAAAAGGAGATGAGATAATGCAGAGATTTCATAAGTTAGTAATGGTTTTTGTTTTTGCAATCGCTTTGATTCAAAGTGTTTCTGCTCAAATCGGTATGCAGTTGGCAACTTCGCAGAGAACTTATATGCTTTATGAGCCGATTCAAGTTGTTTTGCGTCTTCGCAATGATACCGGAAGACCGCTGGTTTTCGGTTTGGAAGAGGATTTGAAAGCAGAAATTTATTTTGAAATTCAGGATAGAAATTTCAAGAGAATGGAAAAATATCCGCTTAAACCGTTGGTTTTGAATAAAGGCAGAGTCGTTATGCCCGGTCATGTGGTTGATATGATGATCAATTTGGGAGACCTTTACAAATTTGATTCGCCGGGAGTTTATCGCATACACGCATTTATTAAGCATCCGCAGATAAAGGATACTTTCAGAAGTAACGATGTGCGGTTTGATGTTTCAACCGGTAGCGTCTACTGGTCAAGAGAAATCGGTTTGCCGGAGAGTTATTTGAAGAAGTTTCCGGAAAAGGTTTCTTCTGAAAAGTCCAGATTTTATCGCATAAAAACTTTGGTTGACCACCCGAATAAGTATTTTTATTGCGTGTTGGAGGATGCAACAAGAGTTTATCAAATTATCAGAATCGGAAAAGTTTCCGGTATCGAAATGCCGAAAATGTCCGTCGATATGGCAGGGGTACTGCATATTCTCGTGCCGCATGAAGCGAAGTTGTATAAGTATTATCAGGTTGATATTGACGGAGCTTTGGTGCATGAGGTCAAGTACTACAAGAGTACCAAAGTCGCTCCGCAGTTAGTTACCGACCAATACGGAAAAGTCGCTGTCGCGGGCGGAGATATTGCAGTGCCGAATGTGGATTATCTGGTCGAAACTCCGACTTACAGAGCCGCACAATAAGTTTGTGACGGACGGATAAAATAAAGGAAAAGGATTTATTTAATATGATCAAAATTTCAAGTTCATTGGAAGATTATATTGAGGCAATAAGCGAAATCAGCGAGGAAAATGAACACGCTCATACCAAAGATATTGCCAAAAAGTTGAATGTGAAAATGCCTTCTGTAACTAATGCTTTGCAGAACTTAAAGGCTTTGGGTTTGATTGAATACCAATCTCATACACCGGTAACTTTGACACCGGAGGGAACCAGGCTCGGAGTTATGTTGCGTCGTCGTCATTACAATATCAGAATGTTTTTTAATAAGATTTTGCAGATGAATTTAGATGATGCGGATATACTTGCTTGCCAATTGGAACATGTGATTGGAGAAAATATCTCTTCAAGATTGGCATTTTTGGCAGAGAATATTATCGAAAGCCCGGCTTGCGAAGAGTTGCGGAAAATAATTGATACCCAGATGGCATCAATTTCCAGCGATAACGATTCAATTCCGATGCTCCTTGCCGATGTCGCCGACGGAGAGAGTTGCGTAATCAGCAAAATTGAGGAGTCATTAAAGGGAATAAGTCGATTTGCTGATTTGGGATTGGTAAAGGGGACTTTGTTGACCATGGAGGGCAGGGCACCTTTCGGAAACTTGATCAGAATCAAGGTGATGGGAGCAAGTTTATCAATCAGAGTACAAGATGCTAAACATATTTGGGTCAAGTTGGTACCTGAATATCAGAGATAAAATAAAACCTTCTAATTTGAAGGGGGAAACGAAAATGTTGAATGTTAATTCTTTCATAAAA
>JAZRSP010000397.1:0-1668 GCA_045651565.1 Victivallaceae bacterium
GTCCGAATAATTTCCGGCAATTTTTATTCTTCATAATTTATCAAATTTTTTCCTAATCTGAAAATTCTTTTTGCCTCACGCAATGCCGCACTTGTAGCCGCACCAATTGCTCCCAAGTTCTTAATCGGAGCGACAGTTCCAACTGCAAGCGACAAATCAGCAAGACTTTGAACGACATTAAACACAGTCTCTGAATCAAATTCTTCATCATTAATTGACCTCATAAGCTTTAGCATTGCCAATAATGTATCATCGACAATTGGCATAGCGGAGAAAGTGCTTGAACCGAATTTATGTCTGCCAACAATCATATCGCCCATTTCATTTGCAAAAGCAGAAGCAATTTTTCCTGCGAGAAAAGCCCCTTCAAATGGACCAAGCAGAAAAGCCGTAAAAAAGTCTTCCCACTCATATTCGTCAAAATCTCTGCCATGTCTGAAAAATTGAGTAATCGCAGTCATGAGAAACGGCACAACGACATGATTAATAATAAGTTGTCTTGTTAATTTTTCTTTTGCCTGTGCCTTCCTTGCTCCAGAGCCGAATCGAATATCATTAATAGTCTCCAATTGTAAATTCATAATTTGAATAGGATTTGACAAAAATGCAGTTAAATAACGATACATCCCTGCTTGACTTTGATAAAAATTCTGATCTTTTAAATATCCTGACTGCTGCGTTTCGTCAGTTGCCCTTTGATAACGCTGCATAGCTTTTTCCCATGCGGCAGAATCATCTAAACCGTCTGCTTTTGCCGCCATATAGTGATATTTAAACACTGCATACCCTCCACGAAGCATAGCAATAGTATCTCCCATTTTTGTCATTTTAGTGCTATTATCGAGCATATAAGCACCGTAAATATCCTCAGTAGTCCCTGCGTTCATGCTTCTAATTGCATAGTACAAATCTCTATTCATTGCACCTGCCTGACGATTTTTAAAATATTCAGAATTTTTTACCGATTCAACAAAGTCATTAAACATCGAATCGCCAAAACTATCCTTGGTATATCGTATGTAATCTCCAATTGGGATATTGTTCATATAACTTGTTGCCCCGGCAATCTGCTTTGCAAAACTTGACAAGTTCAAAGCAATTTTTGCCGGCACCCAATATTTGAACATTTTAGAGAGAAGTTTAGCTGCTTCGCCACCGGCTCTGCCGCCATCAGCAATAGTTTTAATTCTGTCAATAATCTGGTCATAGACCTCTTTGCCATAATTCTCAACAATAATACTCCGCACATCAGCATTGTTAAAAATACTCCGAGATTTGCGAATGATTTTTGCCATTGCCTTAAAATGATTTGTCTCAAGCGAATATTTGAGATATGAGTCAAAAATAGATCTATTCAAATCAACTTCGCCCAAATGGAATTTACGAGCAATCAAAAATTGTGGACTGATTGATAAATTGCCATAACTATCTCCAACAACACTATCTGCACTGGTTTTGCCAATTTTCTTTCCTAAACTTTCGCTATACGAAGTTGGAAAGTAATTTTCAATATTAGGCAAGCCGACACCGTAAATCTCTAAAGCAAGGTCATTGATTGCTTTAGAATTTTCCTTAATCGTATCACGCAAGTAATAAGCATATTGGATTAAAGTATCTCCCATGTATTTTTTGAGTTGGTCAATACTCTCATCCGTCCAGCCGTTCCAC
>JAZRSP010000398.1:0-1034 GCA_045651565.1 Victivallaceae bacterium
AAATTATCGTTAAAACTCTTGATTTTTACAAGTCCATCAACTTGCCTGATAATAACGGGCTCTGCGAATCTACGGTCTATATTAAAAAACCGAGAAACGAAACAGTTATTCAAACCATGAACATATGGTTCGATATGATCAAAAATTATTCCCGTCGCGACCAACTCAGTTTCAACTACGCCGCCTGGAAAACCAGCTTGGATTTTAAATATATTCCTCTCGTCGTCTGGAATAATGGCTGGTTCCGCACCGTCAAACATACTCCTCATCAAGAAATCACCGACTGTCATGTTTACTACGGTAATCCCGACCAAGATTTTGATTTCAACAAATATTTCGTTTACAATTATAAATACTCCGACAACGTTTATAGTTTTACCGCCACTGCCCCTTATGATACTACTGAAATCGAATTTGCCCCAGCCGACATCATCGGTCTTTCTTATTCCAATCTCAATATTTCGCTCAGCCCCATCAAAATCGACACTTTCAATGTCGCAAATTATATAGGTAAGTCAGCCTTCTGTACTAACCATAGTTTTTTCCGAATTCATGGCAATTTCAAAAAAGGTCAAAAATTCAGTTTCTCAATTGAAATGTCTATTTTAGATCGAAAAGGCCTAAATGAGCTCATCGAACACCAATATTCTCAAAACGACAAGTTGACTATCGAGAATAATTATCTCCGTTCCGAAAATGAAGCTCTATCCACCGAAACCCAACGGCTTCGCTCCGATATTGACAAGATCCATCACAGCAAAATTTGGCGTATCTCTAATGCCGCCAAAAAGCTCTGCCCCAAAAAATTATTTCGCCACTAACTCGACTTGCAACGCTTCCACTTGCAACGCTCTCCCCGTCGTCCCCGCTAACTCTCCATTTTTCACCCAATTCATCCAACCAATATTCGCCACGTGCGCTCGGTAATAAACATCATATTTCTCCGCCAGCTCATCTGACAACTTGATTTTGATTGCTTCCACTTGCAACGCTCTCCCCGTCGTCCCCGCTAACTCTCCATTTTTCACCCAATT
>JAZRSP010000399.1:0-1780 GCA_045651565.1 Victivallaceae bacterium
GAAGTTTGCAGCCGAACGGCAGTTTGTCATGGGCGGCATTGATAAATCCAAAACGCAACGCATTTGCCAACGCATCAAACCACAGATAATAACGCAGATCCATGGGAGCATCGGCTTGCTGTTTATCTTTGATCGCGGTCAATAAATCATATATTTGCGGAACAGAAAATTTTTTGCTTTCTCTGGCAGAAAGCACCAAATCAAAGCAATTATTTTCTAATTCCCGATCCAATTCATCCACGCCGGAAGCGAAATATAGTTTGCGGCTTAAATTTTTCTGCAGCCACTTCTCTGTTTTCATTTTTCCACAGTCCATTTCTCTATCTTTTCAAAATTCCCACCCTGCCTTCTGCCGGAAGCAAAGCGGCTTTCAAATTCGTAAATATTATCTCCAACTTTTTTCAATATTACAGCACGGTTTCGTGAAACTTTCATTGCTTGATCGCAAATCAGCTCTTTCGTACTGAAAAATTTTCCCTTAATCACTTCATCGCTGTTATTGAACGCATTTAAAGTTTTTAATGAATACAGTTTCATATCTTGACTGTGCATGTTTCCCAGTGCATAAACAAAACGGTTCTGCGGTAAGTTTTCCCAAATTGCCCACCCGGAGAGTATTGAAACAGTAAGTAAAAGAACTGTCCATGCCAATTTCCGATTGATGAATTTCAAGAGATAAATCAATCCGCTCAATCCCATTCCGATTCCAATAAGAAAAGGAAGTCCGAGAAACAGCCAAGGGTTGAAACTTCCGCGCGGAATATAAATCAGATCGTACAAATAAGCGGTTTCGTGATCAAACTCAAAACTCCACATCGCAGCGGCAAAAAACAGCACCCATAAAATCGTGCCAACTGTGATAAAAAATCTTTTCGGGTGTTCCTGATGCCATTTAGCCAATTTGCCGGATTTCATAATCGTATTATTTTCACTCATTTGTTTTCCTCCCGTCCCATATCCCAGTTTACGAACGGCAGCCACGGGATGTATGATTTCGGATTATAGTTGAGCAAGCCGAGTTGAAATGAGGTTTTTCCTTCAAAATTCTCTGTGCCTGGTGTGAAATTGAACAGACCAAATTGAAAACCATTATCTTGCACATTGTAAAGCCCGATTTGCAAAATTCCTTTTCCACCGCCGTTTACAAGTGCAATCTGGATCTTTGAATCGACACAGGCATTAAGTAATCCAAGTTGAAATGAGTTCTTTTTGCCTATATTGATTGCTCCCGCCTGAAAATAACCATCGTTTTGTCCATTAATAAATCCGCATTGAACTGGAACTTCAGAATTTATCATACCAATTTGAATAAAATCTGCAATATTCATACCGACAATACTTAGCCTGTCACCTCCGCCGAGAATATTCTCAATGTTGTTCAAAACTCCGATTTGAATAGCGTAATTTTTTTGCCATGAAGTATAAAATCCGAATGAAATTCCATAATTGTTACATCCTTTCGCTTGAATTATGCCAATTTGAATTCCATAATTACTATGTAATTCATTAAATAGAGCCATCGAAATGACCGCTGAAATTTGTTTAATACCCAACAAGCTGAATGCTCCCAAACAGTGCGTGCTTCCATCAAAAAGTTGTGCATATTCTTTTGGAAGAATACCGAGTTGCAACGGGGCAAACTTCCAGCCGGAAATCAATCCTTTTTCATCAAACTGATCGGCAAATACGGGCGATATGCACATCACCGTCAACAAGATCAAAAAAAGTTTTTTCATTCTTCTGTCTCCTCCTGCGGATTTTTATCTTGGCGGCGTTTTTT
>JAZRSP010000400.1:0-5834 GCA_045651565.1 Victivallaceae bacterium
GATATTCTGCTTAACGGCGAAAAAATTATGTACTGCGAGAATATGCACATAACTCATTCAATTGATATTACTAAATTGCTCAAAATCGGTACTAATAAATTACAGGTCAAAATTTATGCACCAGAAATTGCCGCAAGAAAATATAAACATACCGCTTTTCCTTTTTCTCAAAGAATGGACTCTCTCTATTTAAGGAAAGCCCGTCACATGTGGGGGTGGGATAATGCTCCACGCCGATTGAGCGGAGGTATTTGGAGAAGTGTGCATATTGACTTTTTGGAACCGATACGCTTCGAATCTGTATATGTGGCAACGGACTGGATTGATTTCGAAAAAGACACCGCCTATATGACTTGTCACTATATTTTTGAAACGCCCGACCGTGATTTAAGTAAATACGATATTACCGTAAGTATGTCGATAAATGGCAAAAAAGAGATGTCATTTACCCGCGATGTCCGTCATACTAATGGAATTTTTACTTTAAACCGCTTTACATTGGAGCATCCTGTTTTGTGGAATCCGGTGGGATTTGGTGAACCGAATTTGTACGATTTCGCCATAACTCTGCGCAAAGACGGCAAGGTCGTCGCCGAAGAAACTCAAAGAGTCGGCGTTAGAATGATTCATTTGGAGCGAACTGAAATTACTGATATGGACGGCAATGGAGAATTTCAATTTTACTGTAACGGTCAAAAAATTTATATGCGCGGTACAAACTGGAAACCATTATCGCCTTATCACTCACAGACCCCTGAAAAAATGCAGAAGGCTTTGAATTTACTTATAGAATCAAACTGCAATATGGTTAGAGTTTGGGGTGGTGGAATTTATGAGGATCATGAATTTTTTGATTTTTGCGATGAACATGGAATTTTAGTTTGGCAGGATTTTATGCTGGCTTGTGAGTGGCCGCCAGAGGATGACTTTTTCTGTCAGCAAATGTACGAGGAAGCGGTTTTTATTATCAAAAAATACCGCAATCATCCGTCATTGGCGATTTGGTGCGGAGATAATGAGGATGATGCTTTCTGGGCAAGCCGAACCGGAAGAACTATTAAAACTTCCGATAGTAAAGTTACCCGAGAGATTTTTCTAAGAGCGATTAAAGAGTATGACCCGTGGCGTGAATATATCCCAAGTTCTCCATACGTTTCCGATTTGGGTGTGGATCGGAGCAAGACTCAGTATAATCCTAATTTATTGCAGACGGCACCAGAACAGCATCTTTATTGTTCTAACTTGGCAGAAATAGGAGTTCGTAAGTTCATGGAGAAAACCGCTGCTCACTTTTCTAGTGAAATTGGACCAATCGGGGTTTGTGCGATGTCTGAAACCCCAGAGTTCATAGAACTGGAACTGCCACGACTTAAGCGATTATGGAATGTAGATCCAGATACATTGCCAATTCCAAATGACATGATTCACCAAAGTGATAGGTATTGTGCAAATTGGTGTAAATTAGCAAAGATACTTACTAAAAAGATGTTTGGAAGAGATTTTTCTCCTGAAAATTATATGGAATTATGTCAGGCAATAAATTTTTATGTTGCTGATTATTTTAAGTATGTAATTGAATTGTGGCGAGTACAGAAGTTCCGTCGAACAGGAATGTTGTGGTGGTCGCTTCTTGATATGTGGCACATGGGATTTAATTATTCCGTAGTGGACAGTAATTTTGTTAAAAAGTTTCCGTTTGAGGTTATCAGATTATCACAACAGGCAGTGGCATTTATGGTTAAAGAACCGAAAGAAAATGGTGAACTTCCGATTTTGAATGTGGTTAATGATACGGCTTATTGGCAAAAAGGCAGTTACAAAGCAACTCTCGCTGACGGCAAAATTTTGGTTTCAGGCGAGTTTGAAATTGAGCCTAACGGTCGCAAAGAAATTGCCGAGTTGAATTTAAATTCAGAATTGGTTTGTTTCCTTGAATGGAGTTGCGGAGAGTATTCAGGCAGAAATTATTATTTGGATGTTGCCGAATCGTATGATTTTGAATATTGTAAAAAATTAGCAGATAAAATTCGTGAACTATAATAAAAAGAGAGGTGAAAATGAAATTTTATTATTTTAATGCTACACATTGGGATAGAGAATGGTATCAGGGTTTTCAGGAGTATCGCAAGTATTTGATTGATACGACAGAAGTTTTGCTTGATAACTTTGAAAATGTTCCGGAATTTAAGAAATTTACTTTCGACGGACAGACTATCTGCTTGGAAGATATTGAAGAAATCCGTCCCGATTTGAAAGAAAAATTGGTCAAGTACATCAAAGAAAATAAACTTAATGTCGGCCCTTGGTATGTCATGCCTGACGAATTTTTGGTTTCAGGAGAAGCCATTATCAGAAACTGGATTATCGGCGAAAAAGTAGCGGCAAACTATGGCGGAAAGTGTTGGCCGGTTTGCTATATCTGTGATATTTTCGGTCACACATCACAATTACCGCAGATGATTAAGAAGTTTGAGTTTGATGGAGGCGTTTTCTGGAGAGGTATTGACAGCAAAATTAAACCTTATTGTTTCTGGCAATCTCCAGATAAAAGTGAAGTAAAAATGGTTCGTTTGTCAGTTGGGGATGGCTATGCAGATTTTTCACTTCGAGTAGTTAATTGGGCAAATGAAAAGCTTGATGAAGCAGAGTTTAAAAAGCGTTTTGGTGAGTGGATTGAAAAGAATAAAGAGTTTTATGGAGAAAATTTTATTTTGAGTGATGCACTTGACCATACAATGCCTTTGAGTGATATTGCTTTGATTTTCAAATGGATAAAGGATATATATCCTGATTCAGAGATCATTCATACGGATTATCGTGAAGTTTTTGCTAATGAGTACAATGCAAATTTACAGAAAATTTATAATGAACAGATTTATCCTTGTGATAATGGTAGAAATGTTGCTTGGCAAATTAGTGCGACTTTGAGTTCCCGTTATGATATAAAAAGAACTAATGATCTTTTGCAGAACAAACTTGAAAAAGTCATCGATCCTGCTTTGGCACAAATGTCAATGGCAGGCAATACCAAATTTAATTATCTTGCCGATTACGCATGGAAAAGTTTGATCAAAAATCATCCGCATGATTCAATTTGCGGCTGCTCCAAAGATTCAGTACATCGGGCAATGTTGAGCCGTTTTGAGGATATTGACCAAGTAAATTTTGTTACAGAGGAAGAAATCATATCTCGTGATCGTGAACATGTCAGCGGTAAGACACTTCGTGATGTTTATGTTCATCGTTCAGGAACTCCAGAGGTTGCTATGGGAGATGCGGCAGATGACGGTTGTTATACTATCAGACTTTTTAATGCACTTCCGCATAAAGTTAAGAAAATTTCCGAGTTGGAAATTGCTTTTCCAAGTTTGAAAGCTTATCCAGTAAAAATGGCAGAACCTTTTGGTTATGAGTTGATTAATTGTTTCAGAATTTTTGATAAGACAGGGAAAGAACTTCCTTACCAGCTCAGAGAGATTAAGCGTAATCAATTGAAACGCTTTTACCGTCAGGATGTGAGAAGATATGATGTCTATAATGTGGTGCTTGAAACTGAACTTGAACCAGCAAGTTGGACAAGTTTGTCAGTTAAACCATCAGTAGACAGCAGAGTTCGTTTCTATGATTCGCTTTTTACTTCTGCGGACAGCATGTCAAATGGAAAAATCCGTCTTGACTTCAAGTCAGATGGTACATTTGATATTACCGATTTGAGAAATAATAAGGTCTATCCAGACCAGAATAATTATTTCCTTGATCGTGAAATTGGCGATGGTTGGAATCATGTCCGTCCAGTTGGTAATAAGCGCCTTTTTGGCAATTCTTCTGCACAAATGCGAGTTTCTTGCGATATGCCAAACTATGCGGAAGTTGAAATCACCAGATTTTATCAAGTTCCCGCGGAGTTATTTTATAAAGGCAATATCAATGAAACTTTTTGCGGTGTAGTTGAGAGCGATGAACTTCGTACACTGAAAATTGTTTCACGAGTAGGTATTGATGGATTTAGTGGAAATGTCCATGTAAAAACTGAAATTGATAATAACATTCTTGACTGCCGCTTGGAGTTGAGAGTGCCAACTATGATTGCTGGTGATTACTTCGCAAATCAGATGTTTTACTTTATCAATCGTCCAGAGGGAAGAACTTGGGGGAAGATGAGTGAAGACTTTAAAGAATCAGAAGTGATTGAAAAGAATTTTAATGGCATCATTGGTAAAACTGATGTAAATGGTGGTATCGCCTTTATCGCTGATGCTGGTTTGCATGAGGCAGGAACTTTGTGTAATGATGACAAACACTCAATGGTAGTTACATTGTATCGTTCATTCCGTCGTACTGTACATACTAATGGAGAAGTAGAGGGTCAACTCTTGAAGAAAATGGAGTTTAAGTATATGCTTAATTGCTTTGACAAAGAGGTTGATTATGCTGAACTTCACCGCGAACAATTGAATTTGCAGATTCCATGCTCAAGTTATCGAATCAAAACTGAAGATTTGATTGAGTTTCAGGATGCGAGTTTCATTAAGTTGTCTGATAACATGGCATATTCTTTATTGAAACCAACCAAGGATAATGAATCAGGCAGTTGTATTTTCCGATTCTTCAATCCGTCGAACAAAGAAGAAAATGCGGAAATTGAATTTGCTTTCGATGCCAAAGTGTCAAAGTGTCTTTTGAATGAAAAAGAACTTGAAAATTTCGGCATGGTCGGCAAAAAATTTACTCTTAAAGTTTCTCCGTGGGAGATTGTTACATTAAAAGTTACTAAATAAGTTCAGTAACGTTATTAAGAGTTATAGTAGCATGGAGCGAAAAGTAAATTTTTCGCTCCATTTTTTTTGCGTAAATTACGGAAGAACATAAAAGTTTTTTGGGGACTGCAACCAAGATCCCAAGAAAAATATCTTGTTTGAGTAAGGTTATTTTTTAATTCATTAATTCATTGATAATCAGGTCGATTTGTTCTTGTGGGGTACTGGCTCCTGCGGAGATACCGATTTTTTTTGTTTGCGAGAAGTCGATAGTTTTTAAGTCCTGCGGCGTTTCGATCAGGTAAGTTGGGACACCAAAACTGCTTGCGATCGTAGCAAGTTGGCGGGAGTTGGCACTTTTGGGAGAGCCTGCAACCAGAATTAAGTCGCATTCCTGTGCCAATTTTTTTATAGCGTTTTGCCGGCTGTCGGTGGCATGGCAGATACCGCCGCAATTTACAACTTGTGGAAACTTCTGCTTGATGAGGTCGGTTTTTTCTTTTACATCGCTTGCGGACAAAGTTGTTTGGGAGAGGACGATCATATTTCCTGTAAGTTCGGGCAAATTCTCGATATCGTCATTCGTACTAATAAGGAAAATTTTGCTTTTATCAGCCATTCTCCCGACAGAACCTATAACTTCTGCATGGTTGCGGTCGCCGATAAAAAGTACATAATCTCCTCTCAACTCGGCATCTTCGATGATTTTATGGTTTTTTTTGACCAAAGGGCAGGTGCCGTCAATTACTTTCAAATTTTTACTTTCGGCGATTTTTTCAATGTCTTTGGACACTCCGTGTGCGCTGAAAATCAGAGTTGCTCTATCTGGTACGGTAGAAAAATCCTCGGTAAAAATAACTCCTTGTTTTTCTAAATTCTTTATAACAAAAGAGTTATGTACAATTTCATGAAAAACATAAATATTGTTATTATTTTTTGTAAGTTCTTTATCTACAATGCTTAACGCATTTTTTACGCCTGCACAGACGCCGTATTTTTCTGCAAAAATAATTACTTTATCCATTTTTCGCCGTTAAAAGTTAAAAAATTCCAGTTTTTTTAATATATTATATAATT
>JAZRSP010000401.1:0-9028 GCA_045651565.1 Victivallaceae bacterium
GGAGTTAATGTTTTTTGGCTCCGCCCAGGATGTGTCCAGTATTTTCCAGATTGTCCAGTAAATACACCGCACTCTTCCACTTGGGCTATTTGTTCAATATCTGGCAGATTTTTATTCTTTGGCAACTGTGACATATACACCCCGCATTTTTTCATCCTATACTGCGAACATCTCCGCAAAATATACAGCTTCGCCCCTGTTTTTTCAAATCAATATCGAAAAAATGTGAAAAATTTGTTACACGCAATGTGAAAAGATTTGTGCTTGTGATTCTTGAAATATAATAAAAATGTGAAAGAGATGTCGCATCTATGGGAGGACATTACTCGCACAGAAAGGAGGTGATGCAAGTAATTTGAATGCGCGGGTGTGAATATGAAAGTGAAGTAAAAAAGGAGGTGATCACAACAAACTTTAATCGGCAGGCAGGTCAGGCAGACCCCTGCAAAAAATTGAGAAGGACAGCGGAACAAAAGAAGCTCTGCTGTCGGTAAATGCAAGTGTATTGGGTAAAGGGTTACTCAATACAGATTTTAATCCGCGACAGAAAGTCGCAAAATTGAAAAGGATAAAAAAATGTTGAACAACATCGAAAAAAACGAAATCGTCATCGCCAATGCTGAAACTGTCAACACCAATAGCGAGAAACGCTTGCTTGGAGTCAACTACGGACTTGCTGATATCCAGGCTGTGGATATTGACACCAGCCTTCTCAAATCCCACAGTGATGAATTGCGTTCCCTTGAGGAACGTGTCAGACAAGGTATGGGAGCCGCCGGTAAAGCACTGAAACGCATCCGGGATCAAAAACTCTACCAATGTACTGAATTCAAAACATTTGCCAAGTATTGTCAGGCTCGCTTCCGCATCAGCAAGGCACACGCATACAGACTGATTAAGTTTGCAGAGACTTGCGAAATGCTTCAGGAAGACCCCGGAGTCATCTCTGAAAAAATCCTCCGTCCGCTCAACCAATTGCCGGATGATGAGACAAAGCGTGAAGTCTGGGAAGAAGTACGCAATGCCAACAAAGACAAGCTCCCCAGTGAGGCAGAGGTGAATGCTGCTGTACAGGCTCGGCTGAATAACGAGTCTGTAACAGAAGTTAACACCGCAGGACAACTCTACAGCAAACGCTTGGAGAAAAATTTTGCACTGGATAATTTGGTATCTGAACTGATTGCAGAAACCAAGTTGCAGCAGGAGGGCAAGAGTGCAGTGCAAAGTTCAAAGCGTTCTGCAAAGGTGCTTCTTGATGTAACGGTGGAGTTCAAAAAGCAGCTTTCTGAAGATGACAAGCAGATGCTGAAAGATGAATATCTGCGCCGTATGTCAGCATTTTTTGACCAGTCCGTCAACTGAAAAAGTCTCCCTGGGGAGACAAAAAATTAAAACACACTCAAGTCCGGCTGATTTCAGCCGGACTGTATGAAAGGAGAAATATCATGTTTGAAAAAATCGAAGCAACCTATGGCTACCTTTACAATTTTGCTTTCGTCCCCCGGAGAAAGCTGCTCAGGGAATTTCAGCAACACAAGGAAAGTATAGGGAAAATTCTGACACAAATGTGTGGTTATCTGAAAGTAAAGGTTCATTGGTGCCTGGTGGCAGACAATCACATTCAACTTCTGGTTGAATTGCCTAAAAATCTGTATCGAGATAATTTTTTTGTGTCGTTGCAAAAACTCAGTACAACAATCATCAAAAAAAGATTCCATGATTTACCCAGTACACTGAGATATTTCTGGTATGCGGAATGCTGGTGGAGAAGTTATCAGCCCGGCACAGAAAAACGCAATGCTCTTGAAATCAGTGAATTTGTCAACAGGAAGCTGAGTAAAAAAGCAAAAGTACGCAGGTAAGTCAACTGTGATCAACCTCTGGGAGCGTAAGCAACAGAGAGTAAACGAACCCCGGTCAGCTCTGCGCTGCCGGGGTGTTTTTTCAATGCTGAAGTTCCTGAAATGCTGCCAAGCCTTTTACTGTCAGAAGATATTTCTGCCGGGGATGGCGGGGACTGTCAGGATAAAGCAAACGTACAAAACCTTCTTTTATTGCAGGGTTAAGATAGTTGTTAAGGAAATTTTCTCTATCTGCCAGAGCAAGTAACTGCATCATCTCTTTTACAGAGAGCTGATTATTGCCAACTGCTTCCACAACCTTGCAAATAGAAATATTATCCGGGAGCAACTTGTCGGGTACTTGTCGGGTGCTTGTCGGGTCAGCTTGTGGGGTGAACTCTTCAGGAGCTGAAATGACCAGATAACGGTTCTTCAACTCGTTGGTTTCGCCCAGCAGGAGGTTGCGGAAAAACTTCTCAAGGGGGGCAAAATCCGGCTCAATGCTGCGGGCATAGTTGCGATAGTTGGCACGGACAAGAGCATTGCGGAAATACCAGGAGTGTTCTGCAAAGAGATCGTTGCTGACGGTGAATCCCATTGCCCGGAGATACTTGATTGCAAAGACTGCCGTGGTTCTGGTGTTGCCTTCACGGAAGGGGTGAATCTGCCAGATACCGGAAATAAACTTGGCAAAGTGCCGGATCATCTCGGAGTGATCGAGATTCTTGTAGCTGAATTCCTTTTCATTGTCAAAGTCGTGCTGCAAAGCCCGCTTGATTTCAGAAAAACTCACATAGAGAACAGATTCGCCGCGCAGCACCCATTCTTTTTTGGAAATGTTGCAATCTCTGAAAGTACCGGCGAACTTGAAGACTCCTTCAAAAACCCGCCCGTGGATGGCTGCCAAGCCGGATGGAGAAAAGGAAAAAGTCTGTTCGTTGAGCAGCTTGGTGATGTTGGCTGAAACTTTGTCTGCTTCCTCACTTCTGGCAGTATCATCGGAGCGATCGGACTTGGTATTGTAATAAGAATCCAGTAAGGAACGAACTTCATCAATGGTGATATCGCCGTCAATGTGGCGTTTGGCAGTTTCCAGAAGATAAGCAGAAGGAGCCAAGCCATCGACTTCCTGAAGTCCGATAGCCGTCTTCCACGCCTGAGCCTTATCCCGCTTCCCGGGTTCGCCCTGCAAAAGATACTGATCAAATTCCGAGTATTTCATAAAGTATTATATTTACCAAAACCTTTAGATCATTTAGCAACCCAAACGTAGAATACATTATTGGCAGATTGGATTCATGTAGACAATAAGAGTAAACTCTCAACTTCAGATAGAAAAAGATTTAAAACGTTCTCCAACTGTATCAAATAAATTTTGCCGATTGAGTTCTGATTCTATGAATGGATAATGTTTAGCCAAATATAGACGATTTATATTCCCTGCGACAAAGTCCAACACGATTTCCAATCGATTATTTATCATTTCTTCATCATTAAGATGTAGCGTTTTTATGGTAAATAAAGCTTTGCTTTTTTCTGCCGGAGTCATACTATTCTTTGGTTTGATCATACATGATGGGAAATCAATAACTAAATCTCCATTTTTAATTTCAAACGGGTCTAAAATGACCTTGTCACCTTTATATGAATTTATCAGCTGAGTAGTTAGTCTATAATTACTCCATTCGTAGGCAAATTCAGGGTAAGTAGATTTAGGATAAAAATGATCTACTGAAGCTATGGAAGATGACTTTGAAAACCACTCTCCGGTATAAGCACAAACTCCATTGTACGCGACATACAACTGATCGTTACAATGCTTCCAATAACTGTGTTTGTTCCATTCTTTTCTTTTAGGAGTCGGAGTTTTTTGTAAGAATTTATTCCCTGGTATTCTTACATTTGCATCAAAATCATCAGGCTCTGCTTTTTGTTCAACATGAATCATATCGTTACTCCATGTTGTTCAGCAAAATATAGCCAACGATGCCAAAATGAATCATTTTGTGCTAAACAAGCAACAAGTTCTTCATGCACCGTTTGTACATCTAATGCAGATGGAGTATCTTCCAATTGCAATTCTTTTGCTTTGGAAATAGCTTTTTCTGCTTCAACAGATCTAGCTTGACCAAGATTGAAAATCGGAGAAGTCAACCAAGAATTTATTTGACCATATTTAATAAATTGCTCTTCGGTCAATATTGCGTCAGAACTTTCATCAGATAATTTTATCTGGAACATCTTATCTGTATCTGCGCAAAATACAGATTCTGCCGAGGCCATTATCAACGGTGAATGAGTCGCAATAATAAACTGAACCTCCAATTCTGCAGCCAGATATTTTTGCACTTCTGTCAAGGCTGGCAAAATCGTCCTCTGCCACTTCGGATGTAGGTGTGCTTCTAATTCATCTACCATAACAACAATTCTTGAGTCAGGTTTTATTCCTCTGTATTTGCAGTTTTCTTTATGTTCATTCCACGCCCACACAATTAAATATGCCAAAGTAATTATTCTGCCAACGCCTGCTGAAGAATTAGTTACTGGTATAGATCCATATGGATATTTAATGGTAGGAATTTCTCGACTATCGGTTGGTATTCGGATTGGTATTCCGGGTTCTAGTTTCCCAATATCAGGAGGAGACATTTCTTTTAAAACTTGAGTAAAAATTTCAAAAGGATACTTTTCTGGTGAATTTTGCCATTTAACCCAATCACGAATTAATCCTTCAATTACATTTTCATAACCGTTCCAAACTTGTTTTTTGGAAAATACATTCACTTGATTGGAATTTATTTTTGCCGGATCCCAAACTGCATATGACCCATCAACTAATGCGTAGATAATTAGACCGGGAATGGTGTCATTATTCGCGTTCCGTTTCCATGAAAAAGTTCTATTGTCGTATAAAATGGATTGGTGTTGACTTTTTTTGTTTTTGCCTGCAATATCAAATGAGATCGTTGATTTCTTACTTCCGTCAGGATATTTGGGGCGAGCCATTTCTCCAGTCCACGTGTTTGTCAATGCCCACCATGCGCAATCCATTAAAAATGTTTTACCTAACCCATTATCTCCAGTTATTATGTTAATTCGCTGGGATAATTGCATTTCCATATAGTCAGTTGGACCAATATTTTGCAATTCTAAACGAGCAAGCGTTCCGGCATGTTCAGGTTTTGCATCGGGGGGGCTAGTCAACGTATTGGACAGTTGATTCCAAGTGATTTTTTCCTTCTGAAAAACAGCTACCTCAGGGAATTTGTGGTTAGAACTGAAAAAACAGTCTATCTCTTTTTGAGTAAGATGATACTCCTTTTTGAACTTTCTAATTATATCATCTAATGTTGCAGTATCTGGCCAAGCATCATTTTTCATTAACCATACAGCAATGGCAGCGAGGGGTACTTTTTGAATATCTTTGCTTTTAATTTGCTCAATATAGTCATTTGACCATCCCCATGTTTTTCCTTTTTTAGTATGGAGAAATGCCGAACCAAAAGTACGAGTGTTTACAGCCTGTAACCCACTTGAGGGGTATTTCGCATCAACCCATTGCTTGGCTTTTATCGTTGTATAAGGTTGAAAGAAGAACGCTGAATCAATATTTAGTTTGTGATGCTCAAACATAAATTCTTTTGTCAACTTATCCATAGGATATTCAATCGCTTCTCCTATCGGTAAGTTGTTTTTTTTGCACGCAAAAAATGTGATTCCAACAAACGAATGCAATTTACTAATTTGATAAATGGCACTCAAAACATAATCAGCTGAAATGTACATCATTGCTCATACCCCAATTTTTCTAGGATATAATCACAAAACTTTCGATTAATATCAATACCTATTGCAGAGCACCCCTTCCTTAATGCAACATCGATAGTTGTTCCGCTGCCGACAAAGGGATCTAGAACGACCCCACCTGCGGGACACCCAATGTCGATACAACGTTCTACCAATTCATCTGGATATGGTGCTGTTTCAATTTCGGTTCCGGATGGGCGAGGAACTATAGTCCATACGTCTTCATCAACTTTTTTATCTATCAGCGGTTTTTTATCAAAGTAATATTTTCTGTCTTTCGCAAACATAAAAATATATTCATAACTTCTACCAGGGCGGTCTTTAACAAATTCTGGTAATGCCTTGGCTCTATGCCAAATAATAGGAGCTCGCAATACCCATTTTCTAGCAGTCATCTCGATTGCAACTCTCCACGGGATACCGATTATCGATTTTCGCTCGATATTGATTCCTAATCCACCACTTTTATCTACTGGGCGCAATCCAAATCTACGTTTGTGACTTTTTGAATCAGTCCCGTGAGATGCCCCCTTACCAGAATAGTAAGTATCTCCTAAATTCAAAAAAAGGACCCCATCCTTTTTAAGCACACGATACGCTTCATCCATAACGGAACATAGCGACAAAACATATTCAGTAACAGTCTCTTCCAAACCGATTTGTCCATCCACACCGTAATCACGCAAACTATAATATGGGGGGGAAGTAATAATACAGTTGACGCTTTCTTTTTCGACTTGCTTCAATGCCGTTTTCGCATCTCCGCACAAAAGTGTCCATTGTCTTTCATTATCAATGCCAGACCAAGTCAGTATTTCACATTCTCTTATCTTATCAGTGGTACTATTGGCCACAAAGTCCATGTTGTTATCCTACTTTTTACATTCACGTTGCGTTAACGCCTAAAACCTTCCTCGGTAAATATAGCATAATGCAACTAATTTATCAAGTGACAATATGCATATAAGTATATTTTTTTCAATAATTACAGTTTTTTGTCAACCTTACGGTTGACATTGAGGGTGGCTTGATCAAACCCGTGAGCTGGGATTCTCAAATTCTGATTACAGACTGCTCTGTTTTTGTCTCCCCGGGGAGACGTTGGAGGGGGGATTTTTGCTGTTTTTTGTGTGCATTCTCAAATTTGCATTTTTATATATGAGCTCTTGGCATTTTATGTGTGAAAAATGACCTTGAGCTCATTTTGGGGTCCAAAATAATATCACTGTTTTGCATGGGGGAAATCCATACTTTTCGGGGGTATTTTTGCACATTTTTCAGGAGACATTTCTTTACTTGGAGGTAGGGACTTCCAAGCGTAAATTAAAATCAAATTCTTAAAAAACATAAAAATGCAATTTCTGAAAAAAAACTGATGAAAATATCATAGATTTTATACCTTTGGTATAACTTTGTTATACCAACAATCTGTAAAATCTTTATATAAGCTGTAAAAAAAAGACCGGGGCGGATCATTCCGTCCCGGGATGCGATGATAACTTTGCCGTGTGCATCACTTCCGGCAAAGTCCCGTGTCGGGGCTCGGCATGGTGTTGCGAGTGCCGTGGTCGTCAACTCCATAACGCGGGGCGGTGTCCATCCAGTCCGAAGCAGCTTGTCAGCTGACGGCAGGAGGCATCTACTCTGCCGGGGGTGTACTTTTTGATTAAAGAAGATAATTTGTGTTTTTCAGCAGATGTTGTATTGTGTCAATGCCGAGTTTACCTGAGCGATCAGAGCTTTTGTCTCCGCTTCAGAGATATTAGCCGTGGCTGCTGTTTTTATCAGGTCAGCATCGGTGATGTTGCGCCCTTTACCGTTTACCATACAGGTTTGTTCTCCATTGATACCGGCGCTGGGCGTCAGGTCGTAGGCAGGGGCAAGCTGCCACTGGAGCTGTTCGTTCAGCAGAAATGAAAAGTTCTTGCTGTGATCGTCTTTATTGCCGCTTTTGACATTGAAGATCATCTGGCGTGCCATTTCCACCACATCGGCGTGGTTTCTGGTCAGAATCCAAGTGAGCTTCAACAGATTTTCATAGTCAAGCGAAGCAAAGCGATGCGATGCATGGAGCAGTCCGCAGGCAGTATGGGTATGGACTTTGCCATCTGGTGTACGATCAAAACGCCGAACACCGAAACAGCCCCGTCCGTCCTTCAAGGGAAACAAGTGAGTTTCAGGCATAGTGATCCCTGCTGCCTTTGCCGCCAGAGAGTAACGGTATTCCAACTCTCCGGAAGTCTGCGGATCGTGCTTTTCAGAAAACTTGATTATCCACGGAGTAAAACCGTCAGGGGCACTCTTGCCGCCATGAATGATCTTTTTGTGATCACTTGAAACATATGCCACGATCTTGGGACGAGCTCCCCCAGATGAGCCATTGAGTTTCAACAGCTCATCAAGGACGGCGCTTTCTTCGCCGTCAAGAATACGATCGACCTCACAAGAAAGTGAATCCAGTTCAACATCTCCGTAGAGATCCGTTTCACCGTCGGCAGGCTCGTATTCAAAAGCCCCCATAGGATCAGCCCCGATGAGTGAAAGACGGTCAAGCGGCGTTATTTCAGCATAAGATTTGCCCATTTTGCGGAGCTTGCGCTCCAGAAGCAAACACCCCCATCCATCGGGCAAGCTGTCGTTGAAAAGTCCGAAAAGCCCGTCGAATATATATGATTTTTCTTCAAACACTCCGGATTTCAAAGGCAGTTTGAAGGGGGATAACTCTATGCCGCTTTTCAGAAAATCAGGAGCGTATTCAAAGAAGATACGCTTTTTATCCTGAAGCAGCAGCCCCACCTCCTGACGGATGCCATACATATTCAAAAAGACTTTGAGCTTCATTTCTTCCTCGCTCTCTGCCGAACCTTTTCGGCTTTGAGATCATAGAGCGAAGCCGGGACATCATCGACAGCAAAAATGCTGCTGAAGTCCTCAAGCCTGCCAAGTACCAGAGCAATGCGGAGCAGATGATTGAACTGGATCTCACCGCTTTTTTCAAAACGCTTTACCGTGCCGACAGCAATACCTACCTTGTCGGCAAGCTCCTGCTGGGTGATGTTCTGCGCTAAACGCAGAGCCTTGGCACGCTGTGCCGTCCTCTGCATCACATCAGGCGGTGCAATCAAGTCAATATCAGTCATTACAATATCCATTATCTATTGTTTGCGTATATAATGTACAGCAGAATGGCTATAATTCAAGTTGTTTGTTAAAAATCTGTAATCATACGGATAGAGGGAAACGATTATATTTGGAGCCTTGAAAAAGTAACAAATCAGTGTTATCTTTTAATGTCGTCAGTGAAAAAATTGCTCCACAAATATCCCACATTGTGGAGTAAAGTTTTGAGCTGTAAGTTGTTTAACAGTTGGAAGATACAG
>JAZRSP010000402.1:0-3287 GCA_045651565.1 Victivallaceae bacterium
CAAATTGTTCCGGTTGATAAATGGGGAATGCTTCAAATTCTTTCTTATTTCCAATGATCTTTATACAGCCAATTTTTTTGTCAATGACGGTATGAAAATCTGAAAGTTTGAGTTCGCCCCAGCCATCTTTTATTTCCGAAATAATATTTCCGAATTTGACTCCGGCGTGTTGAATATGTTTTCCATCGGCAAAACGCAGTTCCAACCGGATATATTTTTTATCAGGTTCAGTGCAATCAAAGGGCAAGTACAGAGAAAGCAATAACATGGGGGATTTAGTTACAAATTGCAAAACGCACGAGTGGTTGAGCCATTCGTTGAGCATTTTTGAATCAGAAGCCCCGTCAGCAGAATATGACAACTCTTTATTTTTGAAATTCCGGATACGGGCAGCGACAGCATTGGCTTTAGGAAAATTCAGAGCATGGGCAATATAATCGTAGTCATACTTTAAGACATAAGCCATCCAAAGGGTAAGAAAATCTTTCTGATTACTCTTCCAAACCTCGATTGGATGCTGTGCAAAATAAAGGATATTGGGGTGAGTGTCCTTGTCAAGTTTCGTTCCGGAATTTGAATCATCGGAAGATTTTGAAATAGTTTCCTGCGGATCGTGATCTTCATCCCGATCATCCAACGGAATTTCCGTTAAGGGCGGTAAACCTTTTTTTGCTCGCTTCAAGTTCTCTTTTTTTAATTCATCACCATACTTGTCAAAAAACTGCCGGTAAACATCCCTCAAGACAGTAGTGAAGTAATCCTGAAAGAAGTGCTGATCAATACCGCAAAACACAGTCAAAACATAGTTATTGTGCTGCTGTAAATACTGTTGCAAAAACTGACAGAAATCTTCCACTGACTGAGCTGGACGGCAATCTTCCCGGAGCCTGCGTTCATAATGCTGAATAAGATAGCCGCCTTTACCGGAAACTCCACCGAGAACTGCAAAAAACTCATTCCAGCGGATAGAATCCACCCGCAAAAGATCTTTGGCAATCTCCGCATGTTCTTTAGCCAATTGTTTATAGTCGGTTGTCATTTAACTTCCGTTTCCGTTTGGGCACAGCAACGTGTTACAATTTCCACAATTGCCTCATAATCTTTTTTTTCGCAGCTCTGCGGTCAACATTAAAGTATCAAAAAATTCAAATGAACGTCCATCATTATCCAGATGGCTCATAATTTTAAAGTACAATGCACGCCAAAGAATATCTTCCTGATTGACTTCTGTTTGCATCATATGGTTGCTGTAATGAAAATGGATTTTACTTCGCACGAATCTTTTAGCAACAATATAATTTTTGCGTTCAGACAAATGCATTTTTATCTCAAACTTATCATTCCGCAAAGCAGTTGCAATCTTACAGATCGAACTTTTAAAATCGTCAATGTTTCTTACAGCAATTTTCATTTTCCACTCTTTAACAAAATTAGCTTTTTCTTGTTTTCTATATGCCTCTTGTACCTCCTCAGTTACACCAATAGAATATTCAAGGTAGTGTCTCAGAAGTTTTCATTTGATTCCCTCCTTGATTGCGCAGAGTGCTTTTGCTGGCTCTTTGCGAAGCCAATCGAGTGTGAGAAGTGCAGCAAGAGAGTTCATTCCGAAGTGCTCCTCCATTCTTGCTGTATCCCAACCTTCAACGGGGGGAAGTATCGGTTTTGTACCATCTTTGAGCCAGCGAACAGTTGCTTCCTGTATGTCAGAGTCGGCCGCCTCGAAATAAACGAAAAGTTTCTCCGCACGAGTTGCGGTATATCCTTCACCCTTGGCGAGAAGAGAGGCAACGAATGTGTCTTTAGAAATAGTGTTCATATGAAATTCCTTTCTACAA
This sequence comes from Victivallaceae bacterium, assembly GCA_045651565.1. Classification (GTDB taxonomy): domain Bacteria; phylum Verrucomicrobiota; class Lentisphaeria; order Victivallales; family Victivallaceae; genus RGIG5270. The sequence goes on from JAZRSP010000402.1 coordinate 1,836, forward strand.
TAACTGATTTCATGTAGTTTGCCTGTCCATGTCTCCAAATGCCATGACATCTTTAACGAGGTGCCCATATTGCCAGGCATCTGCCTCGATTGGTTGTAAGCGATATGCCATAAGACCGTCCTTAGTACCATCTTCGTAGTCTTTGAAGTTTTCTTTCCATGCCTCAACCTGTGCTTTGTTGGGATGAAAACCCGGATGCTCAATGGCGTAATGTTGGTATGCGTGGCGACCTTCGTGTGCGATAGTGTCTATAAGTTCTAGACGCTGATTCGGATCGTTACTTTCCAAATGTTGGATATTTAATGTAATATCACGGTTCGTTTGCGAATAGTGACCGTTTTCGCCTGGGGTTTCGGACATTCGTACCGGAACGGGGGGGCGTCCTTGAATTTCGGCAAGTTTGTCTTCTAACGTTTGTAATGTCTCAAGCCGTTCGCCCGGAGTTAAATGTTCCCATTGGCCTGGGGCAAGTCCTTCGGTGTTTTGCAGATACTCGAAATCATTGGTCGTTAGTCCCTCGACCGAGTTATTCAGTTCTTGGGGGATTATTCCCTCGAAATTTAACATAGTATCAATTCTCCAGTGCTTCTTAAAGCGTTTTTGGTGGATGACTGTAAAGAAAAAGAACTGCCGCTGCTTCGATTCTTTCTTCGTCCGTCAGAGATTGTTCCCGTCGAATCTTTTCGCCAAGAAGTGTTCCCTTGAACCAGGCACAGGCAACGATTTCCGCTTGCACAAGACGACATGTAGTTGGGGATCTGGAGACTGGATTGCCACGTTCGATAAAATTAAAACCGTAACAATGTTTGCACAATCGAACGAATGAACAGTCACGGCATTTGTTGTCACAAAGATCCGAGTCCTCTAAAACATCATCAAAACCATTAATGCACTCTGTAATCCATGGCAAAAATAGATGGCAAGGGAATCCTTGACCGTCAACATCATATGTAACCATCATATGTCCAGTTCCGCACGTTCGTCGAAGTGGACTTTCGTCAAGGACTGCGGCAAGTGTCTTTTGAAATTGTGGTATCGGCTCAATGTTTGGATGGTCAAGAAAATATTGTCCTAACGTGGCAAGTTGTTTACAGTACTCGCGAATGGAAAAATTCGACCATTCAACGCCGTAGGCAAAACTTGGTGCAACAAGAAAACCAGATTCAAGCAATTTGCAAACCCCCGCAGCAAAATCACCCACTGTCTCTGGGGAAATTGTCATTTTGATAGGTTGATCTGCATAGACTTCGCGGAAGAAATCCATATCTATCAAATCTGCACTTCCTGGACGATTTGTTTCTTGTGCGGAACGGACTCCATCAAGACTCAACACGACCTTGAATCGCTCAGCATGATTGCGGAGCCAGTTTTTGGTAGCGGTATCAAGAACAGTTCCGTTTGTCGTAATTGAGAAAAGATATGGAACTAAACGTGGTTCGCTCCACGTCCATT
>JAZRSP010000403.1:0-2197 GCA_045651565.1 Victivallaceae bacterium
TTCCGCTTCCGGCAATCACGCAATCAAAAGGCACTGCCAATTCAGACAAAGATTGTAATAATAAATCTGCCCCCTTGCCACGAATCAATTGTCCCAAAAAAAGGATATGAAGCACATTATCCTGCAAAATTGAGCGTTCACACTTCTTTTCCTTAATAAATGCAGGCAATTTCACAATTTTTTTAAAACCGTTTTTCCACAAATTATCAGCTACAAAATCCGACAGAACCAATGCCGAAAATCGACGATATTCTGTCAAAGGCGGTGCTTCATTTCTCCCAAGCGAACAGAGTTTACAGAATAATTTACTGTACGCTCTATGACAATTTATTCTGCCGACCGGCCAATAATAGTGATGTCTTCGGCAGTAAATATTGTGATCATGGGCAAAGAAAAAAACTCTATTTTCAGGTAAATTTTTAATAACTTCCACCGGAATAATGTTATGAATTATAATAATATCCGCCAAATTGATAAGTTCTGAATTTTCACTGAATTTCTGAATTGTATCAAAAGCATTTCGGAAATTCTCACAGTCATACCCACCATTTTCAGTATATAAATAATCTACTTCGTACCCGTTGCGGCGCAATAATTCCGCACTTTTCTGCATATAACGCTCAATTCCGCCAATTATACCATTATATTTACCGATATAGAGGACTTTTTTCACTTCGATACCTCCCGATAAATATCTGTTAAATTTTCTGCGATAGCCTGCCAGTTGTATTTTTGTGCGGTTCGGCTGCCGTTTTCAATCAATTTTTCACGCAAAATATCCAGTTGCTTATAAGCGTCAAAAAGCGTTTCAACTTCATTGGGGTCAAAAAGTAACGCATTCTCTCCATGACACAAAAAATCTTTCAAACCACCGACATTTGAGGCTATTAAAGGCAATTTTGCATCAAGTGCTTCCAGTGCTGCTATCCCGAATGGCTCATGCAGTGACGGCAGAATAAAGCAATCCGCCGCGGCGCAAGCTTGTAATAACTCAATACTGTCAGGCGCAAGTCCGGGAATAATTACCAGTTGTTTTGCTACGCCTGAAATTTCTGCTTCTTTTAAAATCTCGTCAAAATACCATTGAGCAGTTACCGGCCCGATTAAAAGCAATCGGGTATTGGAATATTTTTTTAGCAAATTCAAAAGTATCTTCTGATTTTTCTGATAATCAATTCTGGAAATACAGAGCAGCAATTCATCATTTTCGTCAATATTGTATTTACCTCTGAAATCTCCGGGATTCGGTAACTCTCTATGCAGTATGCCGTTAGGAAAAAGTTTAACAGACTTATTCGGATAATTTTTCTGTAACTTCTCTACTTCCTCACTACTTAATGCCAGCAACACATCTGCTTGACTTTCTGGCGCATGTTTGATTCGCCAAAGGCGGTCAATTATCCCTCCGTAACTGAATTTGTGCTTCAAAGGTTTAAGCATCAACTCCATCTCCTGTGCCGGAATTGCACAAGAACCGCCATGTAAACTCATCAGTGTCGGCTTGCCCAATTTTTTAGCAAGTTTCATCGCACAATTTGCCAATCTTCCGCCTGCGTGAATATGATAAATGTCATAATCACCTGCTTTTAATTCCGCCATAAGTTCAACTGAAAACGGATTGCCGCCCTTCTTATCCAAAGCAAGTTTATCCTTTTCCGGCATGGGAAAATAGGGATAAAAATACGAAAATCTCTTAATGGTAATTCCGTCAACCACCTCACTCCCGACCTTGTCCAAAGCCGAAGTGCAGAGAATCACCGGAGTCAAACCCTGTGCTTGCTGTTGTTTGGCGACATGCCACACCACGCTTTCTGTACCGCCCCATTCCGAGAAACTGAAACGGCGGACAATATGTGCTATTTTCATAATTTTGTCCCCCGATAGTAACTCATTTTCTGTACATAACGATAGATCGGTGCATAGAAAAACTCTTTTAATTTGAAATTTTTTACCAAATAAATCCAGTCACGGCAAGTTTCAACAACTATACTTCTCCAAGTACGCAAAAATCCGGGAGATTTTTTCCCCATCTGCCGATCTGCTATACCCTCATTGAAAAAGCGTTTTCTGACCTCTTTCAAAGTATAATTATGAGAATGTTCCACTATTGAATTTGCCACATAAATAATTTCGGCATCATTACGATTTACCCATTCAGAATCCTCTGAATACTGAATTTCTTCATTAAAAGGTTTTA
>JAZRSP010000404.1:0-1366 GCA_045651565.1 Victivallaceae bacterium
GCGATGACGACAAGAAGTTCAATCAATGTGAAACAGATTTTTTTGCCGGCACTTTGGGGAAAACGTGAATTTTTCATTTTGCTCATATCTCCTTTGGTTGGTTGTTTTATGGAACTGATTACCAGTTAATATATCATTGCAAATAACATTTTCAATGACTAAAAGGAGGATATTTGCTGAAATAAATTCAGTTTAATAACACTTTTTTAAGATTTGTGCTTATTCTTCTCCTGGTAAGTTTCCGAAATATTTCCGATAGCATTTGCAGAAATAGTGGACATAGGAAAATCCGCACATTGCAGAAACCTCTTTAACTTGCCACTGGTGCTGACGCAGTAATATACGTGCGGCATTCAAACGGGTTTGTTTGATGAATTCTATCAATGTACAATTGTATTTTGATTTAAATACTTTTTGCACATAATTCGGGGAAAAACCGTATTTTTCTGCGACTTCGCTGACTGACAGATCACGGCGATAATAATTTGAGCGGATATAAATCGCCATCGCATCAGCAGGGGAATAAATGATGTTTTTGGATTCATTTACCAATTTGGCAATAAAAGAGATGAGCAATGCAAGAATCAAACGTAAATGTTCCCAATCCTGATCGTTATGGATCCAGTAATTATTCAATGCGGCAGTACAAAAAGAATATTCTGCTTGGGAAACCGCATTATCTGGCATCATTGATAGTGAAAAAGAACGGTGTGGCTTGTGACATTCTCCGTAAACAAACTCTTTCTCCCTGATCAGGATGCTGCACATCCGCTTAAACTCAGAATCATCAACGCCTTTATGTCTCTGAAACGGAGGAGTGATATGAATATCCTCTATCTGGCCGAAATCAACTTCTCCATCGGCATTGAGCTGAAACAGAATACGCACTTCAAAAGCATCATGCACATGAGTTGCCCATATGCCATCGACCAACTTTCCTGAAATATGTCTTGCTTCATTGAAAGCCGTGATCTGTTCAAAATTTTCAAGAGTAAGGATACTTTTTCTGATAGTCAGTAAATTTTCCCACATAAATACCTCCAATTGTCTAATGTATCACACATTGGTGATTAAATCAATAACCATCGGCTTTTCAACTTAAATTTTTCCGCAAGGCTGCTATCCATAAAGAAAAAAATGATCAAATAATCAGAGTCACTCCCTTTATTTGTGACAGTTGTTTGAACATGGTTCACCAAAAGTAAAATACGATTATGGGCGAGTTGTTCGGAAATTCCGAACAACTTGCCTGTTTTTTATGCTGAAAAATAATACCAGCATTAAAGTAGATAAAATAATTGAAAAATTTATAAAAGCACTGGAAATCCATGCTTTTTTGTGCTATTTTGCCATTGAACAAAAATTA
>JAZRSP010000405.1:0-1624 GCA_045651565.1 Victivallaceae bacterium
AAAATATTTTTTCCAAAAATGCTGGTTTCAAATTTGCAGTTTATCATGTGAATAACCTGCATAAAGCAAATAGTTAAAAAAGACATTGTGTTGCCAATTTCTGGTCCAAAAATATTTGTTGAAATTGTGAACATGATAAGAACAATGAGTGTTTGAACAAAACCTTGATATAAGATTGTTGAACCGGTTTTTCCGTAAATGCAGCCAGAATCTTGACAGCATCTCCGGCGAAGTTGACCTGTTTTACCAGAGTTTCACCAAGAACCCCTTTGAAAACAAACACTGCATCTTCAACATTTCCGGTAAATTCGTAATCTTCTTTTCTTACTTGTGAAATACGTTCCAAGATATCCATTTTGAAAATCCTTTCTCTAAAATCTCTCCCCGTTGAATCAGGAATGTGTTGCAGAAAACCTGATTCAACGGAGAGGTACAGGGAGTTTTATTTTCCGTAGTATGCTGCCAGGTAGATCTCTTTGATTTCATTGATCAAAGGATACCGGGGGTTGGCACCGGTACACTGATCATCATAGGCTTTCAAACTGAGTTCGTCAAGGTTCTTCAAGAAGGTTTCTTCCGTAATTCCCTTGGCATCAAACCAGGGCTTCATGGCCTTCGGAATATCCAACTCTGCTTTAAGAGCTTCAATCTTATCCAGCAAAGCTGTCAGCAATTCATCATCATCCTTACCTTTCAAACCGACATAGCGGGCAACTGCTGCATAATCTGCTTTTGCATTGGGATAATGGTACTGCGGGAAAGCGGCCTGCTTTGTCATGCAGTCAACTGCATTGAATTTGATAATGTAATTGATGAGGAAAGAGTTTGCAAGACCGTGCGGAACATGATACATTCCACCAAGTTTGTGTGCCATGGAGTGGCACAGACCAAGAAACGCATTTGCGAACGCCATGCCTGCCATCGCCGAAGCATTGAACATGTGCTCACGGGCATTTTCATTCATTGCACCGTTTTTGTAACATTCCGGCAGGTTCTTGAAAATCAGGCTGACAGCTTCATTGGCAAGTGCATTACAGTAGTCGCTCTGCATGCAGGAAACACGTGCTTCCAATGCGTGTGTCAGAGCATCCATGCCGGAAATTGCAGTCAGCCCCTTGGGCAGCTTCATTACCAATTCTGTGTCGATAATTGCCATGCTGGGAGTCAATGCATAATCGGCAAGCGGGAACTTTTGATTGGTTTCTTCGTCCGTAATAACTGCAAACGGAGTGACTTCAGATCCAGTTCCACTGGTGGTAGGAACGGCAACCAGCATCGCTTTTTTGCCGAGCGGTTCAATTTTAACAATACGTTTCTTGATATCCATAAAGCGCATTGCAATGTCTTCAAAGCTGACATCAGGCTGTTCATACATCAACCACATGATTTTTGCAGCGTCAATCGGAGATCCACCGCCGACCGCAATGATCACATCAGCATCAAAGCTGCGGAGCTGTTCAAGACCTTTGTGAGCCAACTGAATGGTCGGGTCGGGTGTGACATCGCTGAAAACGTGGGTGGCGATGCCCATATCGGTCAGTGTCTGCAGCATCGGGGCCAGCAAGCCGGTGGAGTAGAGGAACTTATCAGTGACGATAAAGGCACGTTTCTTTCCCGCGAGATC
>JAZRSP010000406.1:0-3308 GCA_045651565.1 Victivallaceae bacterium
ACCGCAGGTCGTGAGTTCGAACCTCCCTGCTCCTGCCATTTTTAATGTAAATTCTGAACTAAATATGGTATATGTAATATGAGTAACAATAAACAGGCAAACAAAAATAAAGGCGTAGTTGCAGTATTTGATACTGTGATGGGGAAAATTCGTCACTTCTTTGCTGATACTGTCAGTGAAATGGGGCGTTGCAGTTGGCCGAGCCGTTCAGAACTTTTGGAATCAACCGTCCTTGTGGTGGTTGCAATTATTATGTTGGGTGTATTTGTTGCAATCGTGGATTTCGTTGCCAGATACTTAATTAATTTGATTACTACTGGAAACTTATAATAGAGGCGATTATGTGCGAAGATATGAGTGAAAATATGGACAGAAGCAAGGGACAATGGTTCGTTGTACATACTTTGTCCGGTCATGAGAATAAGGTTAGAGAAAATATCTTGCGTCAACTCGAAAATCGTGATGAGATGCCCATTTATGAAGTTTTTATCCCTACTGAAAAGGTGATAGAAGTTCGTCAGGGCAAAAGAATTCCTACAACTCGCAAATTTTTCCCGGGCTATGTTTTGGTTCGGATGGATTTATATAATGAGGACGGCATTATTGACCAGGATGCGTGGTATTTTGTCCGCAGCACCCAGGGTGTAATGGGCTTTTTAGGTGGCGGCAACAGACCGATTCCGCTTTCTGCTATCGAGGCTGAAGAAATGTTGCGTCAGAGCTGTCCCGATGTATCAGCTAAACCGAAAATCGAATTCGAAATCGGTGAAGTTGTTCGCATCAAAGATGGTGCTTTTGCTAACTTCGAAGGCACTATTCAGGAAATTGATGCTGAACGCGGTAAGTTGAAACTTATGGTTTCAATTTTCGGTCGTTCAACCCCCGTTGAATTGGAGTTTTGGCAGGTTGAGCGTTCTGTATAAGAACCTCAAGACTAATAGTAATAGTAATTTATGTGGCAGAACACCTGTCAATTCTATGACCACATAAGAAAAGAAATGGAGATCAATTATGGCGAAAAAAGTTACAGGTTTGATCCGTTTACAAATCCCTGCAGGAGCTGCTAATCCGGCACCTCCGATCGGTCCGGCTCTCGGCCAGGCAGGTTGTAACATTATGGATTTCTGTAAGCAATTTAACGCTGCAACCCAAGCTCAGAGCGGGATGATCATTCCGGTTGTGATTACAGTCTACCAAGACCGTTCATTCACATTCATCTGCAAATCTCCTCCGGCCGCAGTTTTGGTTAAAAAAGCTGCTGGTGTGGCATCTGCCGCGAAGAAACCCGGTAAAGAAGTTGCCGGTTCTATCACTCGCGACCAGATCCGTGAGATTGTCAAGATCAAGAAGGATGACATCAATGCTCGTGACGAAGAAGCAGCAATGCGTATCATTGAAGGTACTGCAAGAAGTATGGGAATCGAGGTGAAAGGTGAGTAGTTCAAAATTGTACAAAGCTCAGATGGCTGCTTACAACCGCGATGAACGTTATTCAATTTTGGATGCGGTCAATGTTCTGAAAGCTATGCCCCACGTTAAATTTGACGAAACTGTCGATTTGGCTATTAAACTCGGCGTAGATACTCGTAAATCAGATCAGACTGTTCGCGGTGCTGTTGCATTGCCCAGAGGTACAGGTAAGGCTGTAAAAGTTTGTGTTGTTGCTGACGGTGCTCAGGCTGAAGAAGCAAAAGCTGCAGGCGCTGATATTGTCGGTTACGAAGATGTCGTAGAAAAAATCAAAGGCAACTGGACTGATTTTGATATTTTGATCGCGACTCCCGATGCGATGAAGTTGGTCAGACCGTTGGGTCGTCAATTGGGTCCCAAAGGACTTATGCCGAACCCCAAAACCGGTACTGTTACTGATTCTGTCGGTAATGCGGTTAAAGAAGCAAAAGCAGGTCGTGCTGAATTCAGAGCGGATCGCGGCGGTTGCGTCCATGTTCCGTGTGGAAAATTGTCTTTTGACGCTGACGCTATTGTTGAAAACATCAATGCTGTTATTGATGCACTTGACAAAGCTAAACCGGCTACAAGCAAAGGTACATATTTCATCAGTTGCACTTTGTCATCAACTATGAGTCCGGGTGTTAAGGTTAACACCAAAGAATTAGTGAGGGTAAAATAATGAGAAGTGAAAAGTTGCATTTAGTTAATTACATCGGTTCACTTTTGACCGATTCGGATTACGTTTATTTTATCTCTTACAGTGGTCTCAAAGTTCAGGATATGTCTGTTTTGCGCAACAAGCTTGCTGCTGCAAACGCTGAATGCCATGTCTTGAAAAATTCTTTGATCAAAAAAGCTGCTGAAATTGCTAAAATTGATGCACTCGCAGATATGTCATTTGCTGACGGTACCGCTCTTGTTTGCGGTTCAGGTGATGCAAGTGAAGCTGCTAAAATCATCATGGAATTTGGCAAGAATTTCAGTCAGGTTGCACCGAAAGGTGGTTATTTCGAGGGTGCTGCACTTTCTGTCAGTGATGTCGATATGATCGCTTCACTTCCTTCAAAAGATGTATTGCGCGCTCAACTCTTGGGCGTCCTCCAAGGACCTTCAAGAAACTTGGTATCGCTGCTTAATGCTAAAGCTGCTACCATCCTTAATGTAATTAACGCTTATAAAGATAAGTTAGAACAACAATAATAAACAATAATAACAACAAATTAAATGGAGAAAATTATCATGTCAGAAGAAAACAAAATGGAAGAATTCATCTCTTATGTAGAGAATATGACTGTCCTTGAACTCTCAAAATTGGTTAAGGCTTTGGAAGAACGCTTGGGCGTTAGCGCTGCTGCTCCCGTAGCTGTTGCTGCTGCTGCTCCGGCTGCTGCCGCTGCTGCTGCTGAAGAAAAAACCGAATTCGACGTTATCCTTAAGTCATTCGGCGACAACAAAGTTGGCGTTATCAAGGAAGTTCGCGCTATCACCGGTTTGGGCTTGAAAGAAGCTAAAGACCTCGTAGAAGCTGCTCCGAAAGCTATCAAAGAAGGCGTTGCTAAAGACGAAGCTGACAAAATTAAGGCTCAGCTCGAAGGCGCAGGCGCTGCTGTTGAAGTTAAGTAAGATTGCTTAATTCTCCGACGATGAAGACCCCTTAAAAGGCTTCATCGTCTTTTCGACATTTTAGGTAGGTGGTTTTTTCTACCTGAAAGTCAAAAGAGGCGGGAAATTTAATTTTTTATTTTTCCAACTCTTAAAACTTGCTTGAAGATGTGGTTTTTTGTCTTCAAGCAGTTTTACCCCTTTGAAGTCAATTTCAAAGATAATTCAGATTTTTTTGAAAAAAAATGAAAAAA
>JAZRSP010000407.1:0-2068 GCA_045651565.1 Victivallaceae bacterium
GACGGAAACGGTATGGTCACATCTTTAGCCAGCGACAGCACGCAAGGCAGATGAAGCAGTTGCTTACCATCCGTCACCGTAACACCCGCATGAGAAAGGTTGATACCATGCAGTACTCTTCGGTATCCGGTACGGTCAACGATCGGCGCCGCCTGTGTCAGCAGTTCTCCAAAGTTCACTGGCAGTATCGCCGACACCGCATCGGCATCCGGGTCCTCAAATGCAGGAAACTCAATAAACTTTCCAGTCAGTTCGATCGTTTCAGAGCGACCCATGCGAATCAGATCTTTCAGCTCCTTGAACGGCACGCAAAAGTCGATTCCGGTTTCAGTGAAAGCATCCACCGCCACCGAAACCGTCTCCACTCCATCCGACGCCATTGCCCGGATGCCATTCTCATCGCCGACAAAACGCACCGACCGGTACAACTCCACCGGTGAAGTCTGGCACACCACCTTGCCCAGCACCCGCAGGGCATCATTCAACGTCTTCTTTTCAATTCTCATATAAACCTCCTTTTAAGTTTAGAGTTTAAAGACAAAAAGCCCCGCCGATTCCGAAGAACCGGCGAGGCTGATATTTGATCGTGGACTTATTCCACTATAGTGATATATAACTCAGAAAATTTGAAGAGCAAAGTTTGTTTTATTATCAAAATCCAGTTATCTTACTTGCCGCATACATGGCAAATATTATCCCGATAATTGTAATAATTTTTCCAATCATAAACTTTCCTTTGTGATAAAAATCCAGTCATTGACCGATTTCATTCAGAAAACCCAGATTGCCGTCTTCCGTCTCCTCTAATCCGCTATCCATCAAAACAGGTTTGCCATCAATAATTTTGATTATTAAAAACGTAGCGAGATATCTTTTCCCATTTCTTTTAATTATGGCTTCCAAATAGAAATCTCCATCTGCTCCGGTTAAACTATGAACTTTAATGAATTTTGCTTTGACTCCATCTGTTGAGAAGCGCGCTTCTATTTTCTTTATAACTTCAGGTGTAATAATATCTGATTCTGAAGGTCCACATCCACCTGCAAAACAAATTACCGAAATAGCAAATACGATACTTTGTAAAAATTTTATTGAATGCATATTAATTATTTTCCTGTTTCATTTGTTTCAGCGTTCAAGCGTTGTTTCAGAATTTCAAAATTTTCGTGAGAAAGAAGTTGTCCGGAAACAATGATATCTTCAAAATCAGTAATTTTTCCTGTCGCATCGCAAATGGAAGGTTTTTTTATAACATATTTAAATTCTTTGAATAAACCACGGAATGGACGTTTCGTTATCGCAGAGATCCAAATGTAAGCATCTCCGCACTGAGAACAACGGCATACATTAATCAAAGAACGGTTTTCAGCATCGTCATCAGCATCTTTAAGATTCATCAAGGTACTGATATTATTATCTTCCAATTGTTTTTTCAAAGTTTCAATATTGTCGATTTTTTCCAAAGCAACAGATTTATAAGTTTCATCACTCCATTTTTTGCAATTGGCACAACAGAAACTATTCATTTGCATCCAAGTACTTAAAGAAGCGCAAAACCATAGAATGTAACAGACAATCAGTTCTATTACTACACCCCCGATTCCTATTTTGACGAATGAAAGCGGCCATGTCGCAAGAAATCCACCAATATTGAACATGGGTAATGCCATAATTAAAAAAATTAAAGCAGATGCCCAAAATCCTCTCGCCCGGGCAAATTTAAGATAACCATAGGTAAATCCGACAGCAGAGCACAATAAAATCAAGAGAATTATAAGGGTTGCGATGATACTGGAAGCTACCCATGAAGAAGTCAGCCAATATACAAGATTAATCAGAACAGCACACCCAAGTGGGAATATTAAAAGTCCAAGCAGGAAACGCTTGATATCCAAACCGTTTTTCTCATACGTTGAGGGATTTTGTGCCGTATTTTTGTTAAGTATTTCGTTGCAGAATCGGCATTTTACTGCAACAACTTTGATTTCTTCGCCGCAAAACGGGCATTTTTTTGTTTCTTCAGACATTTTGTACTCCTTTTTTTTTATTTTTTCAGGGTACAAAAAAA
>JAZRSP010000408.1:0-1842 GCA_045651565.1 Victivallaceae bacterium
ATAAAATGTAATCCCAAAAACTTCTCAAGACAAGCGTATGGCAATATAAAGGATCTGATTTTATTTTACAGTAAAGGTAATACTCCCATTTGGAATGATCCCCGGGAACCTTTGGATGAAACTGATTTATCAACCCGTTTCAACAAAACCGACAATAATGGAAGAAAATATACAACAGTGCCGTTGCATGCTCCAGGTGAAACGAAAAGTGGAGCCACTGGAGGTACGTGGCGGGGCATGTATCCACCAGCGGGCAGACATTGGCGTTGTTCTCCTGCCGAGCTGGATGAATTAGATGCTGCAGGCCTGATTGAATGGTCTAAAACCGGAAATCCACGGCGTATAATTTACGCAGATGAAAAAAAGAATAGTGGGAAAAAAATTCAAGACGTATGGACTTTTAAGGATTCTCCATATCCTCAATATCCGACAGAAAAAAATATTGACATGCTTAAAAGCATTATAAAAGCTTCATCTGCTCCTGACAGTATCGTATTAGATTGTTTTGCGGGTAGCGGAACGACTCTTGTTGCTGCTGAAGAATTGCAAAGAAAATGGATTGGCATAGATCAATCAGCTGCCGCAATAGAAATCTGCGAAAAGAGAATTTGTCAAATCCAGGATATTTTTTCACAAGGATTTAAAAAGCATTCTTTTATTTCAGCATAACACATAACAGCTTTGCTTAACTGCATTTTTCAATACAAAAAAAACGATATTTGACACTCAAGAGCATCAAATATCGTTCTTTTCTGTTTCAGTTTCAGAGTCTCCACCCTCTTTTACAGTTTGCCGTCCCACTCTTCGGTGAAAGCGGTGGTATTTTTTCTTATGCATTCATTTTCGGGATCCCAGTCGCTTACTACAGTATGCGGCGCGGTTCTTGCTAAAATGCTGCAGGCTATACAGCCGCGTTTTTTGTTGAAAATCACCACTTTTTCGTAGGCCTTGCGGTAATCAGAAAGTTTGAAATACTGCCACAGACTGTGCCGCACCATTACTTCTGTTACCATGTTGCGCTTACGCATATAATCAAAAATCGCGTCGGTATTGTATGCAAGACAGGAGCCGCCGCGCCACCCCCAGGTTCTGACCGGCACGATTCTGCCGTCGGGGAGTTTTGCATTGAACTCTTCAGTCCGCTTGCCGAGGCAATGCACATTGTTGGTCATTTCAACTACATGCATAAATGTTACAGAAGCAGGACAACCGATCATCAAAGCATATCCATCGGCAGCTTCCAGCTTGCCCAGCGGGGATTTTTCGCCCATACACAAATTCAGGTGGTGGTCGGTTACCCAATGAAAATTATTTTTACCGTAAACCGCCATGCTGTGCGAAGGATTCAGCGAGCGTGTTACTTCGGGATTTTTGCGGAATTCATCGGAAATAACCCCGACCGATGACGGTGTTTCTTTTACATCAAAGTACTGATCATCATTGCGCCCGAGGTAGTAGGGGAAATCGAATGACGGCATCATCAGCACACCCTTTTTGCCGCAATGATCTATCAAAGTATCAACGACAGTTTTCGGGCCGCCTTTAACTCCGCCTAAACTGCCAAATGCGCTGTGAACAACGAGCTTGTCATTGTTCTTTACTTCCAGCGCTTTAAGGGCTGCAGTAATATCATCGGCAGAGATTTCACCGGCATATTTTATTTCGTAATATCCATACGGCGCAAGTTTCTTGAAAAATGCCACCAGACCGGCGGTTTCTTTGAAATCCACGGTGGTTTTGAGCATGAAAACGCTGATAATGTACGCTTCGTACAAATTACGCTTGCCATCAAGCAATGCCTGCAGCAGCATACTGGGTTTGGCAATAAAGCCGTAACGATCT
>JAZRSP010000409.1:0-7590 GCA_045651565.1 Victivallaceae bacterium
TTGAATTCATACATTGCCGGGTGGGGGGTGCGGTCGGGTGAAATCATACCGTTGCAGCAGAAGTCGAAGTCGTGAATGGTTTCGCCGAAGTCACCGCCGTAAGCCAAATATTCTTTGCCATCGGCATTTTTTGTAATCAAACCCTGGTCGACCCAGTCCCAAATAAAGCCACCTTGGAGGCCGTGGACACTTTTGAATGCGTCCCAATAGTCGGCGAGAGAGCCGTTGCTATTGCCCATTGCGTGGCTGTATTCACAGAGGATAACGGGGCGGTCGGTAACTTTGTTCTGTGCAGCAAGCACGATATCTTTGATCGGCGGATACATGCGATTGATTGCCCCATTAAGTTCATGGTTGCCGTAACGGACAAAGTTAAAGGGAGATTGCGACCAGAATTCGTGGCATTCGCCCTCATTGTGGATGATTCTGGATTTATCCAGTTTTAGAATTGCATCGATAGCCGCTATGTGGTTGTCGCCAAAGCCTGATTCGTTACAAGTTGACCACTCGATAATAGAGATGTGACTTCTGGTGCGGCGAACCATGCGTTCACAACGCTCGACAAAAGCCTTTTTGTAACGGTTGTTGCGGCAGATACTTGCATAGTTTGCGTGGGATTCGATATTTGCCTCATCAATCAGGTAAATACCGTATTCGTCGCAGAGATCGTACCAGCGGATGTCTTGCGGATAATGCGAGTTGCGAACTGCATTGAAGTTGAAACTTTTAAGCAGTTTGATGTCTTGCAACATGGTTTCAACTGAAACGGTTTTGCCGGTGTATTGGTCGTGTTCGTGACGATTGACTCCGCGGATAAGAACCGCTTTGCCGTTAATAAGAAGTTGTTGATTTTCGATTTTAAGGTTTCTGAACCCGATTTTAAGCGCTTTCGCTTCGATAAGGTGGTGTTCGTGGTCAAAAAGTTCCACGCTCAATTTGTAGAGATAGGGCGATTCACTTGACCATGGTTTGACTTTGGCAATGCGTTTTTCCAGTTTATTGGTGTACTGGTCTTCACGGAAAGAGTGACTGATTTTGGCAGTTGTGTCAAAAACCAGTTTGCCGTCTTTGTCGGTAAGGACATATTTTACATAGAAGGGGTTCATCGGGCCTTTTAATGACCATATGACATCTCCTGAAAAGTCTGCCAAAATGCCGACATTGGTTTCAAGTGACAAGATACCCTCGTGACTTTCGAGATCGAAGTCGCCATTGGCGAAGACATCATTTAAGTAGCCGAGTTTATTGGTTGAGTACAAATAGCAGTTGCGGTAGATACCGCCATTCCACCATTGGTCTTGGTCTTCGATATAACTTGCATCGGAGTAGCGGATGACTTTGCAGATAAGTTCGTTTTCGCCGACGGTAACAAATTCGGTCAAGTCAAACTCTGCGGGAAGTCGGGTGTCTTTGCTCAAACCGACGAAAGAGCCGTTGCAATAGACACTCAAAACACTCTCTGCTCCGCCGATATGGAGAATAATTCGACGATCTTGCCAAGATTCGGGGATATTAAGAGTTGTTTTGTAAATACCGGTCGGATTTTCTGCCGGAACAAGCGGAGGATTATTATTAAAGGGCATGACCAAATTGGTATAGTTCGGTTTGTCCTTGAAACCCTGCATTGTCCAAACTCCGGGGACTTTGATTTTTTCCCACGGCTTGTCGGTGTAGTCCTCGGTCGGGCTGTCTAAAAGGATAAAATCCCAAGTCCCGTTAATATCTATATAATAGGGAGAGTTGTTGTACTCAAAAGTTAAAGCATTCTCCGCAGTGTCAAAGGTCATAAGTTCTGCTGTCATCGGCAAGCGGTTAATTTCGATAAGTTCGGGGAGTTCCCAATAATTTTTTGAAACGTTGTCTTTTTTGGAGCTGGTGTTTTTCCAGCAATCTTCTTTTTTCATAAAACCTCCTGATGAATTGTTAAAAATAATATTTTACTATTAATCTATCATAAATAAGGGATATGTCAAATTGTTTTTACGGTAAATTTATGTAAAAAAGATGTCAAATTTGGGAAAATTAGAGGTGGTCGGTATTTATGTTTTTTGGGAATTCAGAGTGGGAAAGGTGATTTTTTTTAATTTTTAATAAAAAACGCATTTTTTTTGAAAAAAAACTTGCTTTTTGGTTTAATTGGGTGTAATGTGTTTGGTGTGTAATTATTTTCACGGAGTGTATAGAAATGTACCTAATTGAAGACACAAAAACTGTAAGTATTTGCGTATCAACGAGAAACGACTTTGACAAACGCGTGGTCAATGGCGAAGTTTCGTCGTGCAATATTGGGCAAATTTTGTGTGTTTCAGTGGCGAATAACTTTGATAATCAAGCACTTACAACTTTTGGAAGAGTCTTTGATAAGGTTATTACCGTAAAAGGTGCTTTTGGTTTCAGTGGAAGTGATTGTAAATTCGGCGTAGTCGAAATACGGAGAACTTACCGATTCGGCAGAGTTATTAATAATTCATTATGTAATGGAGGACGGCAAAAGGTTTTCTGCCGGTACAGACTATGAGCGAATGTGTTGTTTTAAATACTGTAAATACCAAATCAATTCAACCCGAATCTCTGTAAAAAAACAGGGATTAGGGTTTTTGTTGTTTGAATAGGGTAGTTAGGAGAGAAGAAAAACTTTTTTCTTGGCTGAAAGAAAAAAGGTTTTTCCTCCCTCCTAAAACCTCCCACTTTTTCAAAAAAGAAAGCGGAATTTTTTGAATATGGCAGGGCAGGGATTTATGGAAAATAGATTAGAGTGAATTGGTGTTCATTCGCAGTTTTGAGAAAATTAGAATATTATACATATTATATATAAATAAAAATTGTTAACTATTAACAGAAAGGACTCTATATATGAGTACAACAATTTATGTTAATTCCACTTGGAAGAGTGGAGAAAAAGTTACGATCGACGGAGTTGAATACACTGTCGGTACCGACGCATTTACAAATTATAACGGTGCGAAAGCTTACGCTTTGGCAAATGACAGAAGTGCTACTATTATTATTGAAAAGACCACTACTGTAAGCGGAAACTGCTTAGATCAGATTGAAGCTACCCAAAATAGTGAATTGACTAATCTCAAATTTATCCTGAAAGATGGTGCTGTTGTGGGTGATGCAGCAAGTAAACTTAATATTACTTATGCTTTGACTATCGAGGGCGGCGCTCTCTTGCAGACTGCAAGAAGTTCTAATAGTGGCGGTGTTATCCATTTGCAAGATGCTTTAACTCTTGTTGGTGATGAAGAAAACGGCAAGTATGCTACTATTAAAATGGGTAAATTGGGTTCATATAGAGGATTGGATTTTGCAGTTCTCTTTAATGGTAAAGCTGTTGCAACTTATGCTGATGTTACTGTTCGCGATCTTGGTTGTACTGGCCCGATGACTTTTACTGACAGTAAGGTTTCTGTAGAAGGAGCTTTGTCAGCAGGGGTTGGTGCACTTGGTAAATTGACACTTGATAACACAGAAGTAAAGGTTTTAGGACATCATTATCTCTCAAACAGTTATTTCAAAGCATTCAACCAATTGAAATATGTTACCATGACTAATGGTTCAAGCATTGAAATTAATGACGGTGTAGACGGTACTGTTGCAGATAAAGTTACTATGGATACTGTAAAAATGGATAATTCTGTTATTACAGTTGAAAAAGGTACTGCAGTTAATGTTGTAAATACCGTTACCATGACCGGTACTTCAACTTTGGAGGTCGGTGCTTTGGATATTGCGGCTAAAAAGAAGATTGTTATTGATAATACCGCTTTAATCGTTGCAAATGCTTTGACCGGTACCGGTACTATTGAAATCAATGTTGTTGATGCAGTTGCAGGATTGGATCAAGTTATCGATCTTGCTGACGGTGCAGATACTACCGGTTTGATTGATAGAATTACTGTTAAACAGGACGGTTATTCAGCAATTATTAAAAACGGCGATGTTTATGTGGCAGCTTATCTCTATGTGGAAAGCGGTGTAGTTTCCGATATTACTGCTGCTTTAAATGCTGCAGATGGCAGAGTTGTTCAGATCAGCGGCAGATATGTCGATGTCGATCAAGCAACTATGACTGCGATTGAAAACGGCAATGTTAAATTTGCTGAAAATACAATGTTGTTTTTGGCAGAGGGCGTAACAACTACTTTGACCGATGCTAATTTGATTCTCAAAGAATTCGGCGTAAAAACCGACCTCGTTGACGGTGTAGTTGATTTGGCTGTTGACAATGCAATTGTGGCAGGGGACATTGAAAGCGATGCAAATATCGAACTTACCACCGGAACTGCTGTTGATGGCAATGCAGAGGTTCGTGCCGATGTTACCGGTAACGAAGTAACACTTTCAAACAGCAAAAATCTCGTTGTTACAGGTTCAGTAAGCGGTTCAGATGTTGAAGTTATCAACAAAGAAGGTGCGGTACTTAATGGCGGCAGTGATGATTACAGTGCTAAAATCAGTGCTGATGAAAAAATTACTTTCGTTAATGACGGTCATGCAGTTGTTGATTTGAGTGCTAAAACAATTAAAATTGAAAACAATAGCGTAAATACTATTACCGGCAGTAAGTTAGAGGCTGAAACTGTCATCATTGATGCGAAAGAAAATGCGGACGGTGTTGTTTCTAAAACTGAAATCATCGCAACTAATGTTGAAATTGCTGATCAGACTGTTTCTGATAGCAAAATTACAGGTCGTGTTCAAATTACTGCTGATACCGATTTGATTGATACCGAGGCAACAGGTGTTGTTTCTGTCGGTTACGATAAAGAAAATGTGGCTGATACAACTTTGACTCTCGGCGGCGAAACTACAATTGGTATTTTGTATGTCGGCAACGAGGGCAGAGAAAATAATTACAAATTGGAAGTTGCCGGAGAGGATGCAAATGTTACTTTGGGTCAGCTCTACAATCGTACTGATTCCGAGACTGTAATTTCTGATGAAGCAAAACTTAATATCAGCGGTTACTGGCAGAGCAAGGGTAATGTTGTTGTTGACAATGCGACAGTCAATCACAATGGTTTTAATATGTATATTTACAACAATGACAGCACTTCTGTTTCTAAAATTACTTTGAAAAACGGTGCAGTTTTGAATTCAAATAATAGCGTCGGCATCGTGCTCGGTAACAAAAATGACAGTCCGGCAGCAGCTATCGGTAATGCTGAATTGGTTTTGGAAGGTAAATCAACTTTGAATGTTACCAACTTGACCTTGCAGGCAGAGGGTGAAGTCGAAGAAGTTGCAGGCGAAAAAGCCGCAACAAGTATGACTATTGATGATTCAGAAGTTAATGTTGCAAAAACTCTTACTAATAACAGCGTAATTAATATCGTGATGGGTGCAGAAGATTTGTCTGACGGTGTTGACGATGTTAATATTAATGCAAAAGCAATCAAAGGCAGTGGTACAATTATTATCGATGCAACCAAGTTTGCCGGCGGAGTTGACAAAGTAATCAACGTCAGCGAAGCAGGTGAAGTTACAGTTGTTTTTAAAGAAGGTACTGCGGCAGAGGGCGTAAAAATGCTCGTCAATGAAGAGGGCGACATTTTCGTTTCTGATGTAAAAATGGAAACTCTCTATGTCGATGCAAACTTCAAGGGCGAATTCGGCGACATGGTCGGCGAGGGCATGTACTTGGGTATCAATGCTTTTGCGAATTTTGAAAAAGCACTTATTGCCGCACAGGACAATACTTCAGTCAGCCGTGTTGAGCTTTTGAGCGACTGCTTGATTGAATCTATTATCAATCCCGGCGAAGCGTATGACTTCAAACAGCAGATTTCTTTCGGTTCTGCCGAAGGTAAGAATTATAAAGTTGAATTTTCATCAACATTGAAGCATAATGAAAGATTCTCAATTTATACCATGTCAAACGGAACTTCTGTAACTTTTGACGAAAACTTTGAAATTGCTGGAATGGATATTTTGGCAAATGGTTTTGCTACTTCCAATAACAAAATGGTGATTGATGGTAAAGTCAATGCACTTTCTCTCAAACAATGGACAAGCAATAATGACATTTTGATCAGCGAAACTGGTAAAGTTTCTTTGATTGCCTATGACGGTCAGTTCGACATGGCTTATGGTAATGGTTCTGTTACCGTAAATGGTACTTTGAAAAATACTAAAGATGAGTCATTGACCGATGGTCCGCAATTCAAAGCAGGATATTCTGGAACACGTGGAAATGGTAACACATTGAATTTAAATAATACTTACTTTGAAGCAGGTAGAGAATTTACTTTCAATGGCAGCAATGGTACTATTAATGCTAAAAATTCAGTAATCAAAATTTCCGGCGGAGATGTTGCAGGTGCTTTGAATATGAACCAGAGCGGCAACGTCGTCAATATGACTGAAGGCAGCCGATTGATTACTGCTCATGTCAATGTCGGCGCAAACAATACTCTCAATGCTACCGATAGTTCAATCGAAGCAAGCAAGAGTGTTACCAATAATGGTACAATCACTCTTACCGGTGATTCTGATATCACCGCCGCTGTTACCAACAACGGTACTGTGACAGTTAAAGGCGAAAGCACACTTGAAATTAACAAATTGACCGGCAATGCTATTCAAATTGTTGATGGTGCTACTTTAAATAATTCAACTATCGGCGGCAATATCGAAGTTAATGGTAATAGTGCAATCAAAGCTGACGCTGATGAAATTACCGAAGATGTAACTACTGTTACCGGTATTGTCAAGGTTGTTAATGGTTCAACTTTGACT
The DNA here is from genome assembly GCA_045651565.1 of Victivallaceae bacterium. Lineage (GTDB taxonomy): Bacteria > Verrucomicrobiota > Lentisphaeria > Victivallales > Victivallaceae > RGIG5270. The sequence continues at coordinate 6,745 of JAZRSP010000409.1, forward strand.
GTTGAAGATGGCGCAACTTTTGAAATTAAGCACATTGCTCTCGGCAATGACAATTATGGTACATTGAATATCGGCGAAGTTACCGGTGCTGAAAAGGGTGGTAACTTGGTTGTTGAAGGAACCATTAAAACTGATAAGCTCAATGTTAACTCTAATGCTGCTATGACCATTGAAAAGGATGCAGTAGTTACAACCGGTACTATTGCTATCGAAGATGGCGGTATTGCAGCAGATGAAAACAATAAGGCCGGTTACCTCAAGATTGAAGACGGCGGTACTTTGAATACCAAATACTTGAATGCTTTCAATGGCGGTAAAGTTGATGTTGAGGGTACTGTTAATATCGGTAACGATAAGCGTGCTAATTACAGTACTGTCGTTAAAGGCGGCGGCGAAGTTAATGTTGCAGCTACCGGTTTGATCAGCGGTGACGGCTATAATGGTAAGGTTGAAGCTAATGGCGTACTTAACATTAATGGCGGTAAAGTTGAATTTAAGGACTTGGCTGGACAGGTAACTGCTGAGCAGGGTAATTTCCAAAATGCTGGTACAATCAATATGAATGGTGGTACTTTGGATGTTGATACCTTGACTGGTTCTGGTACTGTTGAAGTTACTGGTAACGCAACTTTAAATATTGGTGAATTAGCACAGCAAGTGAATGTCAATAAGGATTCAAGTACTGCTTCAGTTCTTACCGGCGATATTGGCAAGTTAACTTCTAACTTGGTGGTATATGATAATACAACTGTTTCTGGCTTGAAAGTCAACAGTGCTCACGAAGAAGATACTATTAAAGCTCCGGGTAAATTTGTTGCTAAGGGCGATATCTTGATTGCCGATAAT
>JAZRSP010000410.1:0-2353 GCA_045651565.1 Victivallaceae bacterium
TAAGCAAAGTTAATGTAGCGTAAAAAAACTTCTTTGTCAAGCAATAAACATTGCCGCAAGCAATAAAGTTCCTTTTTTGTATATTGAAATATTTTCAAAACTCCGTAATTTTGTCGCCAAATCCAATAAAATCACAAAAAAAAGCATGTTTTTGATTTGCTTTTTCACAAAAGCGCTGTATATTAAAAAGCATTGAGGATGATATATTCATGCTCCGGCATAGCTCAGCGGTAGAGTAGGTGGCTGTTAACCACTTGGTCCCTGGTTCGAATCCAGGTGCCGGAGCCATTTTCGTTTTCCTCGAAATTCTTCCTTCTTCAACTTTTTTGAGCATAAAATCACCGATTTATACCCTCCAGGGTGTTTTGTGCCCTGAAAACGATTTTTTCTTTTGTTTTCTGTTATTTTCCGACTGTTCAATGCAAAATGAGTACACTAAAAGTACACTTGCTTGCGCTGCGGATGCGTACACCAAATGCGTACACCTGTTACAGTACATCCGAATAATGGGATTGCAAGGATAAAAAAGAAAGAGCCATACAACCGCACGGCTCAATAATGATGATTGTAAACAAATTGCGATCACTCAAAGATCAAATCCGGGTTATGCTTCGTATAGTCCGGACATTCCCCGGCTGGAATTTCCTTGAGGATTTTGAATCCGTCTTTGGTGTCGATCAGAAAAGCCTGATATTGAGCGGCACTGCTGCCGCCTTCGTAATTGCAGACGATCAGGTGGCGGCGGTCGCCATCGCCTTTCATATCCACCAGATATGGGCGGTAATCGGTGATTCTATCTGCAAAATCCATAGTAAAGCGTCGGAATTTACCGTCTCCGCTTTCATCCAGAACTTTCATAAATCCGATACGGTACGGAGTGCAAAAAGGCAGAACAACCACATCGCCGCCATTGCTGATGAATTTAATTCCGGCATCATGCCCGACAGCTCCTTCAAAAGGAGGCGGAGCCTTCTGAAGTTCAAAATGCCATTGCTGATTATCGGATTTTTTCACGGTGTCAGTTTCGACAACAGGTGAGCACCCGGCAAACAATAATCCGGTTAGAACGATCCCTGCTGCTATGACGATCAATTTCATTGTAACGGTTCCTAAATCAGAAATGCTTGAAGTTTAACTGTTTTTACACAATTTTCAGCCAATATTTTTTACCTGAAAAGTACAGGGGAAAACGAATAGGATAACTGTGCAGAGCTTTTCTTTTGCATCGCTTGTCATAGGTTCTTATAAATGTATCCAACTACAAGACCAGCTATAAAGGCTATCAGATGTATGAAAATAAAAAAATCAAGGCATCCATTTATAAATTTTTTGGACATAAGCATCTCCTTTTATGCATTCTACCAAGATTTGGCGGCTGTTTGATTTTTGCTCCTGCTGCCTGTTTCAGTTTCCGGAGCAGGTATTTCAGAAACCAGCGTTTTCACATCTCATCAAGTTTTTCGAGAATATCCAATGGCAACGATGTCCGCTGCTCCATCTTCACCGTCCAATGGTATAAACTGCGGGAATAGTCTCCCCACCATTTTGAAAAATGCAAAGGAATTTTATGCTGCCAGCGTGTTTCATCCAAAGGTACAAGTTCGGTTTTAAGCTTTTTACCATTATTCAGTTCAAGTTCAACTTCAGTCCCGGGCGGGAGTTTGCCAATTTCCAAAATTCGCTTATCCCATCCCCATGAGGTCTCAAACGGTATCCCATTTATTTTTTTGATCACGGAACCTTTAGGCAGTCCGGGAATAGTATCGTCGCGAACAACGGCTGTAAAATATCTGTTTGAATTAAAACATCCAATCCGGCTGTTTAATCCGCCATTATTCCATTGTAATTTTTTTTGAGCGGGGAAATGCCCCATAAATGCCGCAACGGTCTGATAATCTATTGAAGATTGATAGTTTATTGCCGGTAAATAATCGGCAGCTATTAGGTCTGTCGTGTTTAAATCACTTTGAATATCCTTTAAAAACAGTGATTTTGCTCCGCTGACAGGGATAATTTCAATTTTTCTTGCTTCCTGATAAGCAGCTTTGGGCATTTCAAAACAAAAATCACTGGCAAAATCTCCTTTTATAATCCTGACATGGCCATCAACACTTCCAAGTAGGTACGGAAATAAATTTGCACAATGGAGTGATCCTAATGGACCGAAATATATTGTTTGTACTATTTGGCCAGTACAACTTGTAAATAAAGGATCATTATCTATGTAAAAGAAACTTCGAGCGTAAACATTTTGACCAGAAGAGTCTTTCAAAATCAATAAAAAAGACCAGGGGAGATAGCGTTTGAGAAGTTTTTCCATGAACGGATTTGGTATTTCAAAAGCAACGTAAGA
>JAZRSP010000411.1:0-4558 GCA_045651565.1 Victivallaceae bacterium
GTCTATATCGAGGGGAATGTAACTATCGGCGAAAATTGCAAAATCGGCCCCAATTGCTACATCAGAGGAAATACCTCTATCGGAGATAATTGCCATATCGGACAGGCAGTTGAAATCAAAAATTCTCTGCTTATGAATAAAGTAAGTCTGGGACATTTGGCATATATGGGCGATTCCATTATCTGTAATAATGTAAATTTCGGAGCAGGCACAATCGGTTCAAATCTGCGCCACGATGGCCAGAACCACAAAACCATGGTGTGCGGACACTTGGTTGATACCAAACGCCGTAAATTCGGCTGCATCATCGGCGAAGGAGTCCATACCGGAATTAATACAACCATCTATCCTGGTAGAAAAATTTTTGCTGGCAGTTCAACTCGTCCGGGCGACATCGTAAGCCACGACTTTAAACTCTACATCTCCAAAGATGAATAGTTTTTAATAAGAAGTTATGTCGTCTTTTTGGGAAGCTGCTTCGCGAGGCTGCATTTGGTCTGACAAGTCGGACTTGTCAGACTACTCAGTTTATCGGCACAGTTTTTCTACTGTGGCACAATATACCATTATCACCTCACAAAAAAATGGAGCGAAAAATTACTTTTCGCTCCACCTAAACAATTACAATTATTTATTTTTAATAACCAAACTTTTTCGGTTGCAAATTGGGTCGGTAAATTTTTAAATTACTATATTCCGCATCGGCTTCATAGATTCCGAAACCGAAAAACCCTTCTTTTTCAAGTGAAGGTGCAGCAGGGTCGGTAAAAAAACAGACCAACTCGCCTTCGAGGATAATAAAATTATGTTTATCAGCCGTACCGCTGATAATATGATAATTTCTATCTGACTCCAGATGATAAATTCTTCCCAAAACTCGCGCATTATAATCCGGGAGTTTTTCAATACCCAAATAATCATCGTACCAGCCTGCCAAACAACCTAAATACCCCTCGCCCCAGGGGTCAGCTTCGAAAGATGTTTTCCAAAGCCAAATAATATCATGAATGGACGGAGCAATCAACTTCGCATCAAACTCCATTACGATATCGCCTTTTACCGGCTTATTGAAAAAGATTTGGCTATGGAGTTCCGGGCCTTTGTAAGTACCTCTGATTGCGTTATTTTTTACGCTCCAATCAGAATCGCCTCTCACAATACTCCAATCTTCCGCCTTGAAATTATCCTGAAAATCATAGAGCAATTCAGACTTTTCCAAATCAATTTCATGTTCAATCAAAGAAATTTTTGTCATAAAAACACCTACACTAATTTCGATTCTTTTACAAAATTGATAATACCGGTAAAAATCATCTGCGATGCCATTGCCGCCAAAATCAAACCTGTAAGTTTGCTCAAAACAATAACCACATTCATTCCGAGTTTCTCCTCTATCCAAGAAGAAAGCAACAACATAATTGTCAAAATAAATACAGCCAGAACCAATGCCGCAGCTAAAATCAACTGCATTTTCAGCGAACCGATTTCAGCACTGGCAATCAATAACGGCGCAATGGTTGCAGGTCCGACGGTTACCGGAATTGCCAAAGGAACAACCGCAATTTTGGAAATTTCACGATTATTGAAATGCGTTAATTCTTCTTTGTCAGGGTGTTGTTTTTTGTCCATAACATTACTATTTACCAGCCCGATTGCAGAGAGAAAAAGCATCGCTCCTCCACCGATTCTGAATGCGTCGAGCGTAATTCCGAATGCTTCAAAAATCCACTTGCCGCAAAAAAGTACCGCCAAACATATAACTAAAATCGCCACTCCGACCTTCATTGCCAATTTCTTTTTTGCCCACACCTCCCAGCCGAGAGTCATCGAAAGAAACATCGACAATACAAAAAAAGGTGTCATTAGAAAGAGAAACTTTAAACAATTACTAAAAAAGAACATCATTTTTATTCATGCCTTATTACTAATTATACCGCTACCATGTCTTGTATCGACATGATAACGGTATTATATTGTTATATTAACAAAATTTATACAGAACGGATCTTCAAGTGTGCGCCATTATCATGGATAATGCGTTTTCCGCTCTTGCGTGCTTCATCAGCATCTTTAATTGCTTTTTCAAGAGCAGCACCGCCAAATTCGATACATTCGTTATGAATTTTTTCACCGATTTCACGAGTTGCTTCAAAAGGATAACCCATAACACCGATTTTGACCTCTTCTCTCTGTGAAGTCTGGAGAACTTCCTGTTGAAGTTCCGTGAAACTTTCACGGAGCTGGTAACTATCGGGATCCTGACGCAAACCTTCTGCGATTTCATCTTCGTCAAGGATGATTTTGTCCATGCGGACGACTTCAGGACACCAATAAAGCATAAGAGAAGTTTCTGCTTTTGCCGCATGGTAGTCTTTTTCGTCGAACATATTAAACCAAGTCGGAGAGAAATCCCAAATCTGGGTAAGCAGAATCATCGCATCATTCAAAGCAGGATTCAACCATTTAAGAACACGCAAAGACTCTTTCAAGTGCAGCAAACTCTCACTTCCGCCGTGACCGGGGATAATGATAAAGTTTCTGAATCCCTGCAAGTGAAGTGATTCAATAATTTCTCCGACCAAGTTGCTGAAAGTATTGGGTTTAACATTAATTGTACCGGGGAGCATACCGCCTGAAAAAGTGTAGTTCAAAGTCGGAGCAACCAAACAATTAAGTCTTTTCGCCATCGCTAAACTGATGTATTCAGCATTTCTGACGTCTGTATCCAATGGCAAGTGTGCACCATGCTGTTCACTCAAACCGTAAGGAATAATGATAGTTTTATTAGTTTTCAAATACTCTGCAACTTCTGGAAAAGTGCAGTCTAACATTTTATAATGTGCCAAAGCCATTTTGATTATCTCCCTGCTTTCATTTCACGAACTGCCTCTACAACTGCCTGTGCCTGGTATTCCAACTGCTCACGAGTTAAAGGATACAAGGGCAAGTGAGTGTATGAGTGATAGAACATTTTTTCAGTATTGGGACAAGTTGCAGCGATTGCTTCTTCGTCATAGCCCAAGTCTTTCATGATCTTGAAGCGGTACATCGGGCCGAAGTGAGTAATATTGGTCAAGCCCTTTTCCTGTAACTTCTTGGACAAAGTCTGAATATTTCCGCCGACAACTTCAGGATCGATACGGAGCAAGTACAAGTGGTGAGTACCATAAGTATCTGCGGTATCGGGTTTTTCTACCAAAATACCTTCTTCCTGAGAAAGGACTTTATTCATATATTCAGCTGCTTCACGACGAATTGCGATAATTTGGTCTAAACGCTTCATCTGCAAAAGCATACCCAAAGCCTGAATTTCAGTTGCAGAGTGGTTTTGAGCGACCTGCGGATTGCCGAAACGGTCAATCAACGGAGAAATATCATACAACCAATCTTTGATTTTGCGTGTGAAATCCAATCCCAGGAAACGGCCGCCTGCGAGTTGAGAACCTGCGAAATCTTCGCTGGTCAAAAGGACACCGCCCTCACCGAGAGAGTTAATATTTTTAACTTCATGGAGTGAGAATCCGCCGAAATGACCGATTGAACCCAATTTTTTGCCTTTATAAGCACCGCCCATACCGTGAGCAGCATCTTCCATAACCATAATGTTATGTTTTTTAGCAAGTTCCATAATAGGATCCATATCCACCGGATAACCGCCCAAGTGTACAGGAACGATCATTTTGGTTTTCGGAGTAATCTTGCGAGCAACATCTGCGGGGTCAAGATTGATAGTTTCGGGGTCAATATCCGCAAAAACAATCTTCGCACCGACGCTCAAAGGATAAGCCATTGTAGCAATAAAAGTTACTGCCGGCATAATAACTTCATCACCTGCACCGATACCTGCAAGTTTATAAGCAATTTCCATACCGCCTGTCCAGTTATCAAGGAAGCAAGCATATTTAGAACCGAAATAGTTGCGAGAAACTTCTTCAGCTTCTGAAACTTTTTTACCCAAAGTAAGTTTGGTTGCTTTACCGCTGACCTTTGCCAAATTCTCCAACTCTGCAGCAACAGTTGCCAATTTTTCCTGATAACTGTCATCTCCTGCATCAGGCAGAATAAATTTGACCATTTCAAGTACGTCTTCACTATTAAAGAATTCTCCGACTGCATGCCAAGGAACTTTGCTCTCTCCTACTGCATAACGAAAGTCGCCGCCACTTGATTTTTTTTCGCTCATAACTTTCTCCTTTATTTAAAGATTTGCAAAAAATAATTTATATTACAAAAAGCTTTTTTATTCACCCCATTTTATGTAATAAAATGCAAACAGGGCGATTTTTTACCATCCTTTTATTAAGTTAGCATAAAACAATGAAATTACAAGCCTTTTTTAAAGATTTTTACTATTTTTTTACAATAATTATAATACAAATATTATTTTGCTAATTTAATATTATCACTAAACTATTAGATGCCAACTCTATGTGCAATTCCACTTTTTTTTGATTCAGACAAAAAAGAATAGATGCGACAATTTATGAAAAATCATCGCATCTATAACCTTGTAGTTAATTTATTTTAAAGGTTTAATTAATCAATTCTGGTCAAGTCA
>JAZRSP010000412.1:0-3430 GCA_045651565.1 Victivallaceae bacterium
TGCCATGACAGTAGTTGACATAAAGCAGCAACTGGAAAGATTAAAACGCATCGTAATTGCAAAAGAAATTATGCATTCTGTGTACCAAAAATCTTTCAAAGAATGCCTTAAAAAGATTTTGCAAAAGACTAAACTGTTTCCCAAAGAAGCATTGGACATCATTTTCTGAAATTCCTAATAACTGGACTATAACATGATTGAAATAATAACCGCCGACATCACTGAACCGGAAGTGGATGCCATTGTCAACGCCGCTAACTGTTCGCTTCTGGGCGGCGGTGGCGTGGATGGAGCGATCCATCGGACTGCAGGACGGGAACTCCTCGAAGCCTGCCGCAAGTTCAACGGCTGTGAAACCGGCGAAGCCCGCATCACTCCCGGATTCAAACTCCCGGCAAAGTTCGTTATCCACACTCCCGGACCGGTTTGGCACGGCGGCAACCGCAACGAAGCCGAACTGCTGAAAAACTGCTATTTGAACTCACTTGCTCTGGCAAAAGAAAACCTTTGCCGCACGATCGCATTTCCCTGTATTAGTACCGGAGTTTACCATTTCCCCAAAGAGCAAGCGGCTAAAATCGCCCTCGAAACAGTTTTGAGCAATGTCTCTGCTCCCATAGAAAATGTGATTTTCTGCTGTTTCTCCGAATCCGACGCCGAAATCTACCGGAAAATCGCTGCTGAAAATTGATGGAGAAATACAATGATTGATTATGGTTTGAAAAATAAAGTTGTTCTGATTACCGGTGCAAACAATCCGCAGGGAATCGGTGCAACTACTGCTTTGCTGTTTGCCCGTGAAGGGGCGAAGGTCGTTCTGGTATATAAAAAAATCGCCAGAGCATTTGATAAAAGTAAGATTGACTGCAATGGAGCAGACAGATATTATGCTGCCAATGCCGGAAATGCCGATGAGGTGGAACGCAAACTCAAGGAAATTAACGCTGATTACCTCGTTAAAGAAAGCGATATTTCCGATGAGAATGCTGTTAAAGAGATTTATTCTGCCGCGATTGAACGCTTCGGAAAAGTTGATATATTGGTCAATAATGCCGCAGATTGCGATTGCGACGGATTTGATACCATTAAAAAAATCACTCCGCAGATAATTGATGATACTTTTGCGGTCAACGTCCGTGGAATGATTTTGATGACCAGAGAGTTTGTCAAATATCACGGAGATTACGGCAGAATTATCAATCTTTCCACGGATGCCGCCCAACTCTTTCCGCAACAGATCACCTACGGAGCAAGCAAAGCATCTGTGGAAGCTCTTACCCGCAGCATTGCCATTGAAGTGGCAAAGTTCGGCATTACGGTAAATTGCATCGCTCCCGGTCCCACTCAAACCGGCTGGATCGATGAAGAATTGGAAAAAGCCGTTGTCCCGGTAATTCCTCTGGGAAAACTGATCCAGCCGGAAGATATTGCTGAAACCATTCTGTTTTTGTCCGGCAAACATGCAAAAATGATCACCGGACAGGTAATAAAGGTTTCCGGCGGCCACGCATTATAATAAAAAATCCCGGAGCTGTCGATCGAACATAAAAAAATCAAGCCCCGATAACCCAACAGCGAAGGAATCTCGCTGACGTGAGTTATGGAACTTGACTTCTGCAATAATGTAGTGCCGTATCCGAGCGAAATCAATTTATTTGCAATTTTTTTGTAAAAAATAATCGAAGGGACACAAAATGTCCACTTAACGGATATATATTATTCGTAAAAGCAAAGGAGACTGTTTTTATGGATATTCCTCAACAAATCAATAGTGTTGTATTTACCGAAAGTAAATTGCAGCTGCTTAAACTTTGGCAATGGAGTGTTTCTGCTGTTTACGAAGATGAAGAAACCGGGATCTTCAAAGTACTGCTCCGCGGAAGTTATTTTAACGGAGGCGGTGTTTCAACTTTTCTCAATCCGGACGGAACACGTTTGACTCCGATGGAATTTGATTATATTGATGACTTCCATGACGGTTTGGCAAAAGTTGCCATACAAGGTAAAGGTTACGGATTCATAAGCTCTTCCGGTGAAATAATCGCCCCGGAGGTATATGAAGATGCCGGATTTTTTCACAACAACTTCAGTCAGGTCAGGAAAAATGGCGAATGGATGCTGATAGACAGATACGGCAAGGAAATCACTTTGCCACGTAAATATAAAGATTTCGGTTGGATGAGTAATGGCAGATGCCGGGTAAGCACTATGAAAATCACCGGTTGGGCTGATCTGGCTTATTACAGCGACAATGAACATTATGCGGGTTTATGGGGATTTATTGATGAATCAGGGAAGGAGATAATTGAGCCTCAATACATTTATGCTATGGACTTTGAAGATGGCTTGGCAGTTGTATGCAAAGGGGAATGGAAAGAAAGAAACGGTAAATATTGGAATAACGGAGAGTCGTGGGGTGTCATTGATATAAATGGTAAAGAAGTAATCCCCTGCCAATACGATGAAATAGATTTTTTTAATGATGCGCCCGGCATATTCAAAGTACATACTGGCGGCTGGGAATCTGGCAAATGGGGGGGTGATGGATGGAACCGGAAAATGGATTGCTCCGCCGGTTTTCAACAACATCAGTTATGATTATCAGAATGGCCTTTTTGTATTTTACGAAAACCGCAATGTGCCGGGAGATGAATTCCGAGATGCTCTGTATGGAGTGTATGACATCCCCAATCAGAAAATTCTTTTTGAACCTCAGTTCACAGATGTATATTTTATGAAAAACGGGTTGTTTTGCATTGAAACTGTTGACTCTGAGGCTAACGGGACAGAACGCATCATTGACCGCACCGGGAAAGAGGTTTTCGCATCTGGCTATTCCGGAATCAGATACTATCATGAACCTTACGTGGTAAACAAAGGTTTGCATGAAGATGCTCTTTATGGAGTGATAAATACGGATGGCAGTGTAGTATTACCTTGCAAGTATAAAACTCCATGGGGCGGAATTTCCTGCGAAGACCAAACGATTATTTTCATTGAAGATGGGCGGCAGGGAATAATGGATTTTAATGAAAACATACTTATCCCGGCAGATAAACAGGAAATTTCTCGATTGACAACAAACTTGTATCTTTTCAAAAAAGATAATTTATACGGTATTGTATTGAAATCAGGACAGATTGTTTTGCCTGCCGAATATGAAAAAATAAGCCTGTGCCGGAACAACCGCATTATTATTGCCAACGGAAAAAATGTGGTAGAAGTTTTTGAAATAAAAGAAGTTTCTTAAATTTCGGTTATCAGCGATGTTACAAAAACTCCGGTAAAGATTTCCTTACCGGAGTTTATTTTTACAACATTCCGAAAAGTCCCATTTGCTCTTTCCACGAATAGGGCAAGGTGGTGTTGAGTTTGGTGAGCGATAGTGTCCATGGAGCTTTCCCCGCAAAGATGGCATCCACGATTGGCG
>JAZRSP010000413.1:0-3137 GCA_045651565.1 Victivallaceae bacterium
TATTTATCATACCATCTCCTTTTATTTTGTCCAAAATTCCTGATCAGTAAGTCCAGAGTTTATCTCAAGTGAATTTAAAACCGCCATTTTTGGATAATCAGGAAGACGGTAATATTTTTTTGTTGTATCACAATAAATTGTTTTTCCACAGTAGAATGAAGGTAACGTATAGTCTTCTGTCGTTTCTGGAAAAATGAACTTGATATACCCCCGTACAAATTGACATTGTGTCACATAAGGAATAGAATCATCATCCAAATGCCCCCCCTGTAAAAAACCACTAAGATGTAACTGCAGCACGAAAGGAACTTCAGTCCAGATTGGAGAAATGTGATTGGGTTTAATGCCAATAAGAGATTTTTCCTCATCAAATTCAGGCATTCTTCCCAATGCACTGACAGGTAGAAAATAAACCCTATCCGAAAATCCTTCTGCCAAACCCACAATTTCAGGAGCAAACTGCAACAGATATTTACGCAAACAAAACGATACTGTACAAATTACATCCATGTTCAAATATGGTGACATATTTTGATCATAAGTTATAATATCAAGATTTTCGACATCCAACGGAAAGGAATCTTTCCACGCATCGTACTTAGGGATGACCATAATGAGAGGTTTATTATATTTATCATTCGCTTTAAGATTGCTATATTTATGAATACGAGCAACCATTTCCGTAAATATAGTTATCTGATTTGTAACAATTGCCGCATTTTTAGAAACTTGCGGATCTTCAGATGAACACCCTTGTCTAAGCCGAATATCTTTTAAGGGATCATACAAGAAAATTATGCCATCAGAATTTACCAAATGTACTGTAGCTAAGTTTGCAATTGAATCGCGCCCCGTTTCAAAATGTTCCCCTGCGTTGTCATACAACACTAAACTGCGTTCAAGCTCTTTTGCTTTGCGTTCATAATAAGGATGGGTTGGTTGCGGCGACAAAGTAAATACAAATGGACGCGGTAAATCAATGTTATTATTTTCAATAATGATTTGATTGGAAAAATCTCTGCCCTGTAACTCGGTTTTGGGCAAAGACACATACTCCTGCTGATTAGAATTAAGGAACAAAATCCGCTCATAATTATTCAATACCATATTAAACGCAGGATCAGTATCAAATAAACTGAAATTGAAATATCGCGGCAAATATTTACGCAACTGCCAAATCATGGATGTTAAAAAATACGACTTCCCGCTTGCTGGTGCACCAACAATAGAAAAAAAGGAAGATGGCAGATCAATCACAGCATTGGGAATTTTCAAATGGCAGTGCGGACACGCCATGTCAGAACATTCCATCTCCCGTTCATCAAAAGCCGTTCCTTTTGCGGTAAAATATTTAGGTAAAAAGCGAGTTGCTGCATCTCCACCCAACAGCGGATCTCCGACCAACTCTGGATGCGATGAAATAAACAAAATCGTTTCCAATGAACAAAGTCCCCAGCAGTGAGGACACACTATTTCTCCGTTTTCAACATTGGATCGGTCAATCCAATCACGCATCGAACTTGTAATTCCGCGCTGTGCGGCTGGCTGAACCGTTGCTGGCTGTGCAACCCCAACAGGTGTTACCATTACAGGCTTTACCAGTGGCGGTGTCTGCCCTTGTTGTGTTCCTACCGGTGTAACCGCGACACCCTGCATCGGAGCAACTGGTGGAGGAACTTGAGCCTGGTATGATGGCTGCACAGGAGTAGCAACTTGCACTTGTGGCATCATAGCAGGCTGGATCGCAGGTTGAACCACAGGCATTCCAGCTTGAGGAACTGCTGGAATTGCCCCTATAGACATATTACTTACAGGAGCTTGATTTGCAACAGGAGCGGACGGAGGAAGAATAATGTCTTGTACTTTATAATATCCACCATTTTGTGCAGATTTAACGAGCGTTTGAAGATTCAGCTGATTACTCTGAACCATTTGCACAAGCTGCTGTGTAAGATATGGACCATACAATTGTCCATTTACCTCTATATACCATGCATCGTTCATTGGAGTTCCCTAATCCCATTAAAATTATTGTCCGTTTGATTTTGCATCCATAAAACTCTTTATGGCAGAAATGACAAAATCGAACAGAAGATAGGCAATATAAACAAATACAGGATAAAAGATTTCCTCCGGCAGACCATTACTGGAGATATTGTATGCCTCTGTGAATTTGGACTTATCTGCACCGAGGTGAATAAGCATATTCACAATACGATAAGCGGCATCATAAAACCACACGAACGGTACAATGAACAGGGCAGTTTTGCCAGCAAAAAAACTAATTCCGATAGCTGTATCAACAGTGGACTGTTCTTCAGTTGAAATAGAGATCACGCTGGGGGAAAGACTGACTATGAGAAGCGGAAAATATATCATGAATAGGCGAAGGTTTTTATACAGAGGAGCAAGCCCATTGTCAGCTATACATGTTTCTGAAATTCTCCATACAATATAGTACAAGCAAGCACATAATGACACCGCCGCAGTTGTATTCAGAAACGCTTTAGGAACAGAGTTAGGCTTGCCTTTTGCAAAAATGTCATCATAGAGCTTAAACATATACATGCCGCAGACAGAAAAAACAACAAGCCCAACCATTGATGCCATGCCCTTAAATATTTCAGCCCACGCAGATGACATATCTCCAGATCGTATACAGGAAACAATAAAAAGCAAAATACCTAATACGACATAAGCAATTGCTCCAATTTTGATTAATATGTTTTTTGACTTCCCGAGGATGTTGAACAAAGAGATTGAGCGCAGGCTATCAAAGAGAGAATTGAACAAGCGTATCATAAAAAAATCTTTGTTTTGCACAATGATCGGGGCATATCCCATAGGGGCATCAGGACTGGGCGGAACAGCACCTTGCGGAAATGTTGCAGAAAACTGTGGAATAACTATCATATTTTTGCAATACGGACACTGTGTTTGCTGTCCACTCCATGTGGTTTCCGCTTGCAATACATTGGAACAATTGGGGCAGTTAAAAGATGCCTGCATATCAAACCTCCATAAATTTATGTTAAACTCAATATCTCACTTCGCATTTTTATGTCATTCTTACACCTTATCCACATAAAAAATACGATTTTTTTAATGCAAAAACAGCCGCGATAATCCATTGCTGG
>JAZRSP010000414.1:0-1465 GCA_045651565.1 Victivallaceae bacterium
CTACGATCCGACTTGTCTTTTTTTATTGTTAAGGTATTTTCTGAATATATCAAATTGTTTGTCTGAAAAACTAATGCCGAATCGGTTGCTTTTTCTGACAGGACATAAATTGTAATTTTTTCAATAGCGGCGTTCTAAACGCTAAAAAACGGCAAAATCGCCGATTTTTCTCTGTTTTTTGAAAAAAAAGAAAAAAATTGAAAAAAAATTGCTAAAAATCGCTTTAAACACTTGTTAAATCGATTTTGTGTGTTATTTTATGTTTTGACACAAAAAAAATTACAAAGTTTAAATAAAGGATTTTTTTATGAGCGACGAAATTAATAACGAAAACGAAATCGAAGATGTAGAAAACGAAGTTACACCCGATAACGATTCTCCCGTTGTCTATAATGACATTGATGTCGGAATCGAAGACATTATGCACACTGCTTATTTGCAGTATTCATTGAGCGTGAATGTCGGTCGTGCTATCCCCGATGTGCGTGACGGTTTGAAGCCGGTTAACCGCCGCATCCTCTATGCAATGCGTCAATTGGGCTTGACCAAATCTCACTCATATGTAAAAAGTGCGAAGGTCGTCGGTGAAGTTATTGCGAAGTATCACCCCCACGGTGACTCTTCTGTATATGATGCAATGGTGCGTTTGGCACAGGACTTCTCCATGAGAGTACCGTTGGTTGATGGTCAGGGTAACTTCGGTACTATGGACGGGGATGCCGCAGCGGCTTACCGTTACACCGAGTGCCGTATGGAAAGACTTGCAGAAGAAATGTTGGTTGATATTGACAAAGATACTGTCAATATGACTCCGACATTCGACGAATCAAGTTATGAACCGGAAGTTTTGCCAGCCCGCTATCCGCAGTTGCTGGTTAATGGTACTACCGGTATCGGTGTCGGTATGGCAACAAGTATTCCGCCGCATAACTTGGGCGAAGTTATCAATGCTACAATTGCTCTCTTGGATAATCCCAAAGCAACAGTTGATGACTTGATGCAGTATCTTCCCGGTCCCGACTTCCCGACAGGAGCAACTATTATGGGCCGTGCCGGAATCAGAAAGTTCTATACCACTGGACGAGGCAGCGTAAAAGTTCGTGCGAAAGCCGACATCATTGAGAAAAACGGCGAAGAACAGATTGTTATTACCGAAATTCCTTATATGGTCAATAAAGAGATGACTGTAAAGCGTATCGCTGATTTGGTCAAAGATAAACGAATTTTGGGAATTTCTGATATTCGTGACGAAACCAGTGACAAAGTCGGTGTCAGAATTGTTATTGAAATCAAACGCGGCTTTATGGCAAATGTGGTTTTGAATCAATTGTACGCCCATACTCCTTTGGAATCAAGTTACGGCGCAATCATGTTGGTTGTTGACCATAACCGTCCGAGAGTTATGAATTTGGTACAGGTTTTGGAAGCGTACTTGGAACACCGCATGGAAGTCCTTATCCGCAAG
>JAZRSP010000415.1:0-2246 GCA_045651565.1 Victivallaceae bacterium
ACAACATACTTGTTCTAATTATCATATTTTGTCCGACTGTGGAGCGAAAAAAAGCCAACAAATAAGGGCTCAATTCCTTTTGTTTTATTCTCGCCCCCGCGACATTTTGAGAAAAATTATACATCGTATAATCTGGTGGCAATAGAGCAACGTCACCGATGTATGCCCCTATTTTTGTAAAAACAATGTCGTATGGTTGCAACTCTGTCTTTGTGTTGGCTTGATGAGTTTTCTCGTCTAAAAAAACTGTCGTGGAAAAATCAATCGTTGGATTTTTTATCTCACTCGTTCTTACAAACGGCACTCCTTGCTTCAAATAATGTTCCGGAGATAAATCAAAAATTCCTTTCTTTATAGAATAACAAAAACTAGAAAACCCCTTACTCGGCATACCATTTAATATTCGTTCGCAAGCAATATATTTCTTTTGATAAAACTCCGCATCAACTCTAAATTTTGAATCAGATGATAAAATTTTTGTTTTAGAAACAATACTTACCTCCAGTTTCTCCAGTAATGCCCGGTATTTTGCTTCATCAAATACCGGGCTCATGGAAAAAAACTTAAATTCTCCTTTTTAGCAAATTCAATAAAGGCTTCGGCAATGCCATCAGGCGTTTGCTGAACAAGCTCATTCAGTTTCCCGTTATCGCAATCGTAATCAACTGTGGCGAAAAGATCGTGATATACGATCGGATGACCGTAAATATCCTTTTTAATTTTTCCAGTCTCTTCATCAACCCAATACAACTTTTCTCCTGAGTTGTTTTTACCTTCCAAACGCTGGGTCGCAAAGAAAATGTTGTAGTTATCTACTTTGGGACAAAGTTCATCATCCCATTTCTGCACAAAAAGCACACTGGTTTTAGTTCCGGTATGCGGCTTAAAAGTATTGCCATGCAAGCCGACCACTGCCAAAATACGACAGCGTTCAGCGATAAAATCCCGGATATATTTATCGGTACTGTTATTGAATCTGCCCTGCGGCAGAACAATCGCCATACGACCGCCCGGTTTCAAAAAGTTCAAATTCCGTTCAATAAAAAGAATATCACGGCTGACGCTCTTTTGAATTTTTCCATTTTTCAAGCCCAATTCGTACCGATTGAGGATTTGCCCCTCTTTGACTTCTCCGGCAAAGGGCGGATTCGCCATGACTATATCAAAGTTGAAAGTAGCAAAATCTTTTTCAGGATTCAGCTTTTTAAGCTTTTTGAAACCATCATTATAGGTATCGTTCCAAGTTTCCTCTTTGGTAACGGTACCCCAACGACCATAGTCGAGGGTATTGAGGTGCATTACATTGGTGTGACCATCGCCAGCAATCAAATTCAGAGTTCTTGCTACCCGGACTGCTTTTTCATCAAAATCAATGGCAAAAACATTGTTCTGCACATATTCCAATTCATCATTGCTTTTGCGGGTAGCTGTAAACAAATGACTGACCGCTTTTCCGGCTTTCAACTGCATTTGTTTCCAAACATGAAAAATGGTATGTACCGGAAAACCGGAACTGCCTGCTGCTGTGTCAATCATTTTTTCATTAACCTGCGGATTGAGCATCTTCACGCACATATCAATGACATAGCGGGGAGTGAAATATTGCCCCTTTTCGCCTTTACTGCTTTTGCTCATCAAATATTCAAAGGCTTCATCCACCACATCCAGATTGGAGTTGAAAAGTTTGACCGTTTCCAAAGAAGATACGCAAATGGAAAGATGGGGCGGAGTCAGGTTGATTTTTGCATCTTCCGGAAATACACCAGTCCACTTTCCGCAAGCTCTTTTGAAAAGTCTTTCAATCTTTTCTTTCAACTGAATATCGGTTTGTCCGGAGTTGCGGAATTCCAGATTATATTCTTTGTCAGTAGCCCCGATTTGTTCATCGTAAAGCTTGGCAAAGATCAATTTGAAAACTTCTTCAAAAACATCCACCCCTGCATTGGCGAGAACTTCATCTTCCATTTCCAGAATCAAATCTTTCAATGATTTACCGGTTTTGGTCAATTTGTCGCAATCCCAGAGATCTTGCATAGTAAACGGCTGCTGCAATACATCTGCCAGGGTTTGGTTATTATCCGGAATTGCTTTAATATCTTCGAAATAATTCGGATTTTTACGGTGATAATAGGTTATGGATGTACCATTAGTCCAAACCGCCATGCTTGCCCCGGTGGCGTGTGTGTAACTTTTAAGCTGATCTCTGCCATCTTTAGCTTTGGGCTTTTTGACTTCAACGATTATAT
>JAZRSP010000416.1:0-3034 GCA_045651565.1 Victivallaceae bacterium
GCCAATGATTCCAAAATCGGCAGTTCAGCCAACGGATTTTTGGCTTTTGCCGAACCACGCAACCCCAATGTAATTTCAGGAGCACGGACTGCGGTATATTCCAACAAACCTTCGTAAATATGCCCGATCTGTTCCACATCCAACGCCCGGTAAGAAAGCAAAATCGCTCCACCGGGTTGTTCCAACACCTGCAAAGAATTCAGCAGCAAAAGCACTGTACGGTTGTCGATCGGCAAAGGTGTGGGATTACAAGTTCTCCACGAACTGTTTTTATCCCGCCCTTCAAGGAACGGGTATTTGTCAGGATCAAAAATCGAACCGCCCAAAGCAGGTAAACGCAGTTCTTCGTGCTCAATACCGGCGTAAACTGCCCGGAATACCGAAAGTAATCTCGCCCACGCATCGTGGCGGCGTTCCAGAATTTCTGCGCCGTGTTTATCGGCTTCTTCAGCCAACTGCGCCCGCAAAGTAGATACAGCGTAATGAGTATCATATACTTCGCTGCCCAGCAAAAGCAAACCACGTTCTTCTGCACAAAGAATAAAGACCAAACGCATCATTACCGTAAGACCGGCTTCATAAAGTTCAGCAGGTTTTACATCCCGCAACAATTCTCTGTTGCGGTCTTCATCGGCTTTATCCAAACCTTGAATCAGCACTTCGACCGCAGTTCGCACCTGCGATCCCAAAGTGTCGGTAACTTCTTCGAGGCAATCCAGTGATTCATCCAGTAATGCCGGAAGTTTTTCGTTTTCCGGGCCAAAAAATCTGCGGACTCCCAACAGTGAGGAAAAAGCCTGCAAAGTTTTAGGCTCTTGAAACCACAGTCTTGCGTACCAAGTAACCTGACCTGAAGTTTGTCCATTGGGAGCGTTGACCAGTATCCACTCTTCGCCGTTTGTCAGCAACCCCAAACGAACATCATTGATCCGGCACAGTTTGGTCATTTTATCCAATGTCGATGCCGCCCAGTCATCCTTCCGGGAAACAGAATTCAGAGATGCTCCGGGGGCTAATTGAGCCACAAAAATGATTGGTTTATCATCATTATCTTTGATAATCCAATCCGGAGTAAAACTGCCATTACCATCTTCGGCGGCGATGGTATATTCCCTGCCTGAACTTAAAATTTCTTCCGGGATTTCGAGAAAATCCGTCAGAACCATTTTGATCCATGCCTGATGAAGCTCTTTCATCGCAGGATCTTCATCATTCAAGGCATCGCACCACTCTTCGTAAGCATTGCGGATTCTTTTCTTTGAATCCGGATAGATCGCCTCCAATCCCTGTGGAAAGACTTTATCCAAAACGCTGACCGCAAGAAACGGTCCGGAAATCTCGACTAAAGAGAGCCATTCTGTATGTTTTGACAATTTTGCCATTATTTTGCCCCCCATGCTTTATTCTGCGGAATCAGAAAAATCACTGCCACCGGGAATGTTCGTGTTTGCGGGTCAGCGTAATGTTTATCAATAATGGCACATTCCCGTTCTTTTTCTTCCGGAATTCGTGCCAAACGGGTACGCAGAGCATTCATATCTTTTTTGAGCTGATTTTTTTCTTCTTCAGAAAACTCCGCAAAGTTAAAGATCATCTGATACATTTCCGGCTCTGCCAGTTCTTTACTGATATTGGCTTTCAGGTCATCCAAAATGTTGATGATATCTTTCTTTTCGCTCTCTTTACGCCGCTCGATGGTATTATTCAAAAACTCCAAACGCTCTTTAGATCGAGCTTCTACTGCTGCCATAATAGAGTTTTCACTTGCGTCAAAACGTTCTTTTAATACAGCAAAGATACTTTCAGAAATATCATCATTGGGAATGGATTCTGTAAGCAAACTTTCCAACTCTTTCTGTGTTGTAAAACGCCGGAAAGAATCGTGTTTCAATTCACCACCGGAAAGAGTTAATTCTTCGTGCAGACGATGGTGATCTCCGCCGGTGATTACCAAACGTGACCAGACAAGTACTGCCGGATTTTCCAGTTCTGCGATACTCTTTACTGCCACACGATGGAGATTTTTAATATCATCCAATTTCCAAATTTCTTCACGCAAAAGCCGGAGCGACATTTGAACCAGTTTGTGATTTAAGTGTGCAAGAACAATGTCTTCACGCCCCTTGACCGCATTGTGATCAAAGGTAATCGGGCGTTTTTCGTGAGTATGCGGATGATTCAAACCTGTCAACGCTTGTGCCCAGGAACCCGAAAGTGGGGGAACATCAAAAGCCACATTGTCTGCCAACCCTGGTTTGGAAACAGCGGTCAATTCCGGCTTACCCGCAATATTTAAAGCGACTTGTACGGCATTAACAATATGTTCCGGGGTAAGATGAAAATCACTTCTGGAATCATTCAAATGTTCATGTAATTTTACAATGCGTTCCTGCAATGCTTTTTCCGCAGCAACAAGTTTCCTTGCCCGTTTCCTTTTCTCTTCCACCGAGCGGGTATCCAAGATTGAACCGTTCCCCAACATGGCATCTTCAATCTGTCTGGCAATAACTGGTCCGACACTGCCCAAATCCTCACGGATAGTATCAATTTTTATAGCAGCACGCATCAAGTACTCAAAGTCCCCGACAATATCTCCCGGCTTCTGGATTTGTGCAGTTGTTTCGGAAAATCCTTTGCCAACCGGATGCCAAATAAGCACAGATGATTCTTTCTGACCATGACGGTCAATACGACCATTACGCTGTTCCATTACATTCGGATTCCACGGAATTTCCACATGAATCATATAGTTACAGTAATTCTGCAAGTCAATACCTTCAGATGCAGCATCCGTAGCCAGCAAAATACGAACATGAGATATTTCAGGAGAGGTCTGGAAAGCTGCTTTTATCGCCTCCCGTTCTTCCGGTGGAGTTTCTCCATGCAAGAGCATCAGAGCTTCATTTTTGACACCATTTTGAGCTAAAATTTCATGCAACCATGAATGGGTATCACGGTATTCAGTAAAAAGAATAACACGTTTATTATTCCATTTGCCATCAGTTTTCAGATATTTATTGATCCAATCCAAAAT
>JAZRSP010000417.1:0-3320 GCA_045651565.1 Victivallaceae bacterium
TACGGATGCCGAAGCCGGGAATGTTGTTCTTGAAAAACTCTTGGAAGTCAATGATGCCGCCTTGCGTGTAATGCAGGGCATCAACGACCAAGAAAACCGCGACAACCTCTTTGTGGAACTTGCGCAACTCAACGCAACCACTATCCGAATGATGGAGATGATTATCAACTCATAACCCGCCCTACTATTGCGGCGCGATGATTGCGAGTGTCTGTCAGCTGTTTTCGGTAGAGCGCAGGCGGTAATGCGCGCTCCCTCATTTGCGGAATTGCCGGGGTCTCCACTTCATACCGGCAACTCCCCCGGTGGCGAATGCCGACGTCACAGAAACAGATGCAATCGGCAGTTTTGTAAGAACTTGTAATAACTTTGTAAGAGCGTAAGAAAGGAAAACTGAATTATGAAACAAAACATTATTTTAATTGTCATTTGCGTTGCAGTTGTAATATTGCTCGCCACGCCATTCTTTCACCGTTGGAATGCCAAACGGGTAAATGACATCAAACAGGAATACATTATTCAGGATGCCAATGTGCGGGTCAACACTTACGAGTGGTTCTATGATATGCACGAGCAGATAGAAGCCACCCGGCGCAAGGCAGAGATCGCCAAAGGCACTCCGGAAGAAAAAGGTATCCGCATGGTTCTGGCAAGCATGATTTCAGAATATAACGCAAAATCGAAAATGACCATGACCAAAGCACAATGGAAAGCCGCCGATTTACCTTATTTCATCGAACAATAAAAAAAGAAAGGATCACCGAAGATGAAAAAGAATTTTCCCATTATTGATTTTCTTATCTGCATGGCTATCGTTGCGATTTTGGCAGCGATGCTTTTGCCATTGTTTGGATGCGACGAACGTTCCGCAAAGAGCAAAGAAATTCAACAGCAGAGAAGAGTTATCGAAACCGCACAAGCGCATATCCCTATCCCGCAGGTTTCTTATTATCAGGAACGGCGCACCATTGCCAAATGGGCGCAACGGTGGGATAAGCCAAACATCCCCTGTTATGTCTATCTGGTCAGCTATGGCAAGATTATCGGTTATTATGTCACGGACGGTAAACCTGCCTGCACCAGAAACTACATCCTGCCGGAATACAAACATAATTACCACAGCAATGGGGGCTGCTGCCTTGAACCGACAGCCGACCTTGATGGAACTTACGGCGACAACAATCCCGGTATCCGCTTCTTTACCGCTGAAGGTACTGCCGTTGAATGGGGCGGGCAAGGTGCGACCTACATCTACTCTGATGCTCCGCTTCCGCTCAACGTACCAAAATTAAACCGTAATAAATGAAAGGAAAACTGAATATGAACGAAAGATGGATGCCGGAATACGGTGATACTTTTTGGTATGTCTCTGAATTTGCAGAGGTTTGTGGGACAACATGGGTAGATGACGAAATTGACCCGGTATTTTATGAATCCGGCAACTGTTTCCGCACCGCAGAAGAAGCCGAAGCCGCCGCCGAAAAGGTCAAGGCTCTGCTGTTGAGCTTGCATGATAAAGATATGGTTACAAATACTTGTAAAGCACTGGATAAAGGTAAAGAAAATGTTGCAAAAGCTACTTGCACCTTTGGCAATCTCCCCAAGTTGACCGCCGAGGTGTTCGACCGCCCTGATTGCCCCGCGTGGGCGAAGTATGCGGCAGTGAGGGAAAATGGCATAGCGATATGGTTTGAGGTAAAGCCAAACATAGGCAGAGATTATCCGGCAAACAAATTTTGGCACTCAACGTGGAATAGTGAAAATATACCCGGTGAGTGGGATGCTTCCGACTGGCAAAACAGCTTGGTTGAACGCCCTGCCAAACTGCCGGAGTGGTGCTGGAATGGAGCGTTAGGATGGGAAAATGGGGATTATTTCAGACTTGAAGTAATAGACGCCGATCACCAGGTGACAATGAAGTACCTTGATGATGGAGTAGAAGAGTCTGTTATCGCTGGTTACATTGCAGAGCATGTAAAGCAAGCCCGCCTCCGTCCGTACAATGCCGATGAAATACCGAAGTTGCCTTTTGAAGTGTCAGAGATAAATTCAGATTTTCGGACAATCGTCGTATCTTGTAAAGGGGACAAAATTTGGCTTGGCGGAGCATCAACAGCAATCAGCACTGAAGAATTGATGCGGGACTTCACCATCGACGGGAAGCCCTGCGGCGTTTTGGAACACCTTGAAAACGGGAAATGGGTGCAATGAATTTAAAAGAATTAGTGCCTCCGCTGAAACTTTGCAAGATGATTCCAGAGGGAGAGTTTCAGGATAGCGCGTTTGTGTGGCGGGTGCCGAACAGCAGTTTTCCGCTCGAAGATGAATTTTACGAAATTCACAGGCGGGATAAATGCGAAAGTTGGATGAAGGACAAACAAATCCCCGCACCGACCTTAAAGGAAATTTTGCGGGCTACACAACCGGGGGATGTTGGCGTTTTTTGTAACCATGAGGGGGATGGTGATTGGAGTGTCGGGGACAGTGAGCATGATCTGTATGTAAAAAACGGATTTAATGGCAACTCGCCGGAGGAATTATCTTTAAAATGGTGGTTTGAACAAAAAGGAATTAACGCATGATTTACGCTATTGATTTTGACGGAACGATCGTTGAGGATAAATATCCGGAAATCGGTGAACTTGATCGCATCGCCGAAAAATTTATCCGCGAACTGAAAAAAAATGGACACATATTTATCTTGAACACCTGCCGACATGGACAGAGTCTGAACGACGCTTTCAACTTTTTATACGACCATAACCTTATCCCAAATCTCGTCAATCAAAACGTTCCTGAACTGATCGAGAAATTCGGCGATTGCCGGAAGATTTATGCCGACTATTACATCGATGACCACAACCCAGGAGGTGTCCGGTGGCCATGGGAAACTTTGAAGGAGAAAAAACTATGAATTTAAAACAGCAATATGCCGCTCACGCAAGAGAAATCCTGCAGCAAATGCGCGAAAACGGAAAGCAACCTTCTCAAAAACAAAAGTTCTTAATCCACCCTACCCCGCTCCGCGCGATCCGCCTCTTCTGTCTCGAATGTCAGGCCGATTCTCGCAAGGGGGTCAGGGACTGTCCAGATAAACAATGCCCCCTCTGGAACTTCAGAACCAAAAGAAAACAGAAACAATAACTGTTTTTCTTCAGAAACAGCCCCACAAGCGCGATCGTTGCCATTACCCATAACTTACCCGGTTAATGCTTCAATCGCGCTCCTTCTTTATTAACTCTATCGTTTCTCAATAAACTTTTTTAATGTTTGTATGTTTACACCAGAACAACATTCCAGATAACCAATTCAACCAGCAA
>JAZRSP010000418.1:0-2110 GCA_045651565.1 Victivallaceae bacterium
ACCCTGCTACCGCGATCATGACTGCCAATGCTGTAATCATAATTTGATTTTTCTTAAATATACGTTTCAAACTGTGTCCTCCTATTGCTTAAAATTACTTGCTATCACCTTAATTTTATGCGCGTCCACATTAAATAATGCTTGAACTACTTCTGTAACATTTCGTATTACAATCGCATTATCTGCGCCGTCTGCGAGAATAACGATTCCTTCTATCTTTTCGTCCTCCTTATAAGTAATCATAACCTTCACTTTTCCGACTGACTGCATACCCTCTAACAGATTTTCCAACCTTTTCTCAATTTCTGTAGACTGACTCTCTTCTTTTTCTTCATAGAGTGATTGTTGTATGCGGGTTTCTGTTGTTTTGACCGGCATGGAAATTACAACTAGCAAAACCCCGATTAACAATACAATTGGCCACTGATTTTTCTTCAGAAAAAAACGGATTTGTTTACGTTCCAAGATGTTCCTCCATAGATTTTGTTGCCTCTTCAATCTCTTCCAGTTTCTTTTGATATTCTGCATGTTGGTAACCTTCCATATTGAAAATCTTCAAAATCGGCCCCGCCATCATCAGAATTAAAATCAAACCTGCAAAAAACTGTATATATTTTTTATAGTTTTTACCCGGTGTCATTTGTATCACAGCCACAATAATCACCAAATAAAATGCAATGTTTTCCATCCATTGATAAATATAATCCAGCATATTATCCCCCTGTCGTGGCAGCTACGACTGCGATAGTCAGCATAAATAACACCCCGATTGTAATTAAAATTTTGAGTAGTAGTTTTGTGCTGCTCGCCATCCCACTGATGCAATTCACCATGCGCTTATCGGAAATGGGTTGTACCAATGCAGACAGTAACTGATATAACAAAGTGGTAATCGCCATCTGTATAATCGGCGTCAGACATACCACCAGGCAAACCAACATCCCCGCCACTCCAATCCCATTTTTAATTAATACGGCAGTTCCAAGTACAACCTCCGCTGCACCGCCAATGACATCTCCTATGATTGGTAGCGCTTCCCCACCTTTCGTCAACAAACTACGTTTGACAGAATCAATAGCAGGTGTCAAAAGCCCCTGAACTACATTGAGTCCGATGACGCCTGCGGTCAATGTTTTTAGTACCCAATTCACAACTGTTTCCAAAAACTCTGCAAATTTAGTCAATGGCACATCCGAAGAAACTTCACCCAAAATGCGCATCATCAAATAAATTTGCGTTAAAGGCAATAAAAAATTCAAAATCAAAAGTTCTGCCAAAAACACAAGCAATAAAATCAATTGATAAAAAGCAACTGAAGTACTGCTTCCCGTTGCAATCCCCACTGCCAAAAAGTAAACGGGGCCAAGCAAAGTCATAAACTCCAGCAGGTGTTCCAAATTTCCAGCAGCAACCTGGACCAAAATCCGAAAATTATTGAGACAGATGGTAATGAGCAGCATATAGAGCACAGTAAAACTGATTTCTGACACTTGCGTACTTTGAAACAAACCGGAAAAGTTTGCGAAAACGGCACCTACGATGACAAGCAACAAGATATGAATCATGCTCGTCCTGCTGTTTGTGAGTTCATAGGCAAATTGCTGCCCTATAAATTCTTTGATAAGCTCCAAAGAAAATTCCAGTTCTCCGCCGATTAAACCTGTTACCAAATCCAAAAAACTCATCTTTTCTTCCGGGAAAATTTCATCCATCATACGATCGATTTTTGTAAAGTCAAATTGGTCTAACAATTGCTGTTGAACCGTCTCTTCTGGTACATCCGCAGCCACTGCCGTCATCGGAGCCAATAGGCTTAATGCAAAGAGAATTATTTTTATCCATTTCATAACAGAAACTCCCGAATGGTTCGCAGTAATGCAAGTAAAATCGGTAAACTAAGTACCAAAATCGTGATTTTCCCAAACATCTCGATCTGCACTGCGATCGTTTGATAGCCGGCATCCTTACAGAGTCCGGAGGAAAATTCTGCCAAGTATGTAATTCCTAACATTTTAATGAGGGTTGTAATATAGGAGGTGTCAATTTGGATATAACTGCTGATTTCTTTCAGCGTTTCTACTAAAAGTGTCAAGTGTCCGAAAATTTCAAA
>JAZRSP010000419.1:0-3636 GCA_045651565.1 Victivallaceae bacterium
CCCAATACACTTGCACTTACTGACAGTAGAGCTTATTTGATTCCACTGTCTTTCTCTCAATTTCTTTGCAGGGGATTCCCAACCTGCCTGCCAGTTAAAGTTTGTTCCGATCACCTCCTTTTTTTTTTCTTCACTTTCATATTCACATCCGCGCATTCAAATTACTGTCATCACCTCCTTTCTGTGCGAGTGATGTGTCTTCATAAAAGCAACATATTTTTCACATTTTTTACTATATTTCAAAGATTATATGCTGAAATAATTCACATTTATCAAAACATATTTTTCACATAAAGCCCGGGGAGATTTGAAAAAACAGGAGAGAAGCTGTATATTTTGCGGAGATATTTGCTGCATAGAATGAAAAAATACAGGTTGAATATGTCACAATTGCCAAAGAATAAAAATCTGCCAGATGTTGAACAGATAGCTAAAGTTGAAGCATACGGCGTGTTTACCGGACAATCAGGAAAATACTGGATGCATCCGGGGCGTGGACAAAAAGCATTAACTTCTGAAGAGTTGGAAAAATTTGATAAAATTCGCCTTCGCTTGAAAAAATATAAAACCTCGTTTTCTGCCGAGGATTATTTAAGTGGAGATTTCAACTTTTCTTCAGACAACAAAGGGGAGTGGATAAAAGGCATAAGGGACCGGATTTGCAAAGAATTTACCAATAGCTGCAAACAAATTTTCATAATGTTTGATCTCTTATACTCCGATATGCATTATTCGACATCGGTAAAAGAGAATCACTCATTGATAAGACGCCTGATCGATGTTTTGCAGCAATGCGATATTGAATTTTTATCAGCGAAGAATGATATGAAATATTTTCTTGAGTGGGCAGATTCAGCTCCCGCCCAAGCACCTATAGAAGATTTACTATTCAGCTTCAGCCGCTTTGCAAATCGCGAAGCTTGCATATACAAATTAATCTTTGAGGCGATAACGCTATCCGGAGAAATTATCAGAAATTATCACACCAAAAATCTGGTAGACGACTTGGAGAAATCGTCTGCTGGTGCGGAGGTTATTGAAAAAGTTGTATCTGCATTGGAAAAGAAGCATAAAAAGTCAATTTCAAAAATAAAACCTATATACACCCAAGAAAGTCTGGCTTTAATGATACAAGACATTGCCATTGAACTTCAATTTCCCAAATATCAAAAATGTTCCAGAAGGAATATTATCAACTGGGAAAACAATTATTGTAAAAGACCTAAATGGTATCGCGACGATATACGCTATTATAGCATTATGGCTGTAAGTGATCTGATTAGAGATGGCATGAAAAGAGAAATTTGGGCAAAACGCCGAAAGGAAGACTGGGTGAATAGTGGGTACAATGTGGAGCAACTTTCTGAAGAGGATGTTATAAAATAAAAAATCCGCCAGTATGTTTTACTGGCGGACGTGGTGGTGATGCTGCGGGAAGTTCTGCGGGATAATTCAGACAACGCTTCCCATGCAGACATCAAAGAATTCTCCGGCAAGACGTTTGTATTCACTTTTAAGCTGTTTTCGCTGTTCTGCATTCAGCTTGTCTTTCAGTTCAAAAGAGGCTGACAACAATTTATTTAACCTATTCAGCATTTTATCTGATGGCGATGCTGTGTCATCTTTTTGCTGCAGCGTTGTAATTTCAGCTATCAGCGCTTCTGCAATATTCTTCAGGGGAAATACCTTGTCGAGTTCTTTGCAATGTACTTCGGCAACTGGCTCGGCTTCTTTTGAAACTGATTCATTTGAGAATAACTTCGTGAAAAGTGTTGGTTGCTCTGACGGCAGGAATTCAGATTCTGTTGGATCATCCTGCAGCTGTGGAGGAATATTGTTTTCGTAACAGAAAATTTTGTGTTCAACCTCTTTGCTGGTTGGTATTTCATACCGGCTTTCTGCTTTCGCTTCCTGCCAGATTTTTTGAGCTGTTTCAGGATCGTCAATTTTAGTAAGTGGACGTATCACCTTTTCAGGAATACAAGCTGGATTCTCTCCGATATTCTGACACGTGACAGCATGAGCAATCTGACGGTAACCATGGGAACGGCTTATATTGAACTGAGCTTCGCAATATTCACCAAAGCTGCTGAAACCACGCAATTTGTAAAGTTTGCGTTTGCTGATCTCTGCCAGACAGATACCGACTGAGACAAATGTTTCAATGCCGGTGATGATGGTTTTTTCCATCTGTTCAAGTTCTGCCATATCCGCTTTTTTCTGAAGTTCCGTCTTTTGACGTTCTTCTGCTGCAGTATCGTCTGCATGGTATTTCATACAAGTGCTTCTCATTTTGGTTCCTCCCTGGTTGTTGGTTAACTGCTTTACTGTAACACCTCCTGAAGTGGATGTTTGTGTTTTTCTACTGCTGGTATAAATTTTGTCTCCCCGGGGAGACACTTTTTCTGGTCAGTGCTATTGTCTGTTTTGATTGCTTCTTGAATATATTTTTTCAAGCCACAGCGAGTGGACGCCGTGAGGCGTCACCTTCGCTGCGGCCTGATGGGGTCACCGTCATCACTACCAGCATCGGAACCATTCGGTTCCCAGTGGGTACCCACAGTGCCATATCACGCACACGTGTATACACACGTGTATAAGAACTCCTTAATACGTAGTATTAAGGTGTTCATTATATATGGGAGTATGCACTTGTGTCGTTGAGATGGTACGGTTGGATGCCATTGGCAACCAAGTGGGTTTGCTGGTGGTAATTATGATGGGGGCCCCATTAGAGTAAAAGCTAAATACTCTGAGTCTATATCGCGCGCGCGAGGCTTTTTTTGAAAGCAGCATCAATTCAGGAGACACCGACAACGGAAATAAACAAAAAACATCTTTCTCCTGCCAAGCGCACAATGCTGATGCCCAGAACTGTTACAAAAATGCACGCAAACGCCCCTCTGAGCTTGATTGTGCTGTTTTTGGTGTCATTGGTGGTGTCTGAGTTATCACGCCATCAGCGTGGCTGAAAATGCCATTTCCAGCCATGCCACACGGAGTCCCTATCGGGGGTTAACGAGCTGCTGTCGCAGTCAACTCAATCAGGCGTTTGGTATGATCTTGTACGGCTGTTGTTGTCAGAGGTTTGCGCCCCATGATTTTGAACATATCCAGACCGTAATCGACCTTTTCCAGAGTCTCTTTCATCGCCTGCAGATTGCCCTTTGAATACCGTGCGCCCAACTCGCCCTGCCGGGCGTGACCATCAAGGCACTGGATCAGAAACGCATTGGGTTCTTTGTTGGAGAGTTCAGTATCAAAGTTGTGCCGGAAACTGTGGAAAGACTTGCGCTTTGAGATCTTCAGCCGCTCGTGGATACGCCGGTTGAAATACTGCATTTTCCGCAGATAACCATCCTCTGTTCTGGTGAGCTCTTCAAAGAGCTGATCGTTCTTTCTGCGCTTCTTCTCCCAGCGGGTGACAACGTAATCCAGAAAGCCCAGTTTCAGCAGTACTGAATGGATGGGGATGGTGCGGATGCTGGATGAGTTCTTAACCTTCTGCTGACGCTCTTTACTGGGCTGAATCCGCAGGCACGGCAAGCCATCCACCACGCAGACATCATCCAAATGCAGCTGGCAGATTTCATTGAGGCGCATCCCCTGATACAGTCCGATCAGCGGAATCCAGTA
>JAZRSP010000420.1:0-5422 GCA_045651565.1 Victivallaceae bacterium
AAAAAGAGTATTACGAATACTTTTAACTCTTTTTTTTACTTTTTTTATTCTACAACAAATAAATGCAATTTTTTTAATATGTTTCTTGAATATTTAATTCAAAAGTGCTATATTAATCATAAGTAAATATTTTAACCCGGACAAAATTATGGATAAACACTCAATTACTCTTGATAATTCAGCTTCTGATTTTATGGAGGGATTTCCAATCGGTACCGGCAAAGTTGCCGCAATGGTTTATAGCAATTACCCCGAAGACAAAATTTCTCTCAACCACGAATGGCTCTGGACTGCCAAATATCGTTACTGCAAAGAAGCGGACAAAGTCGCCGATCAATTACCGAAACTCCGTCAACTTCTTCGTGAAGAAAAATTTGTCGAAGCAAATGAATTTGGCAACAATACTTTTTCACCAAGAGGAGGACTTATCGGCAGTACAGAGAGAATTGACAACTACTCTGACGCAGGGTATTTTCACTTCGGTCTTGAATTTGGCTGCATAAAATTGGAGAGGACTTTGAATTTCCGAAGCGGTTTAGTAAGCTCACAATTTTTCCATAACGGCGTAACTTTTTATCGAGAATGTTTTGCGGATTTGAGTTCAAACTCCATTATATACCGTGTTTATAATAACAAAAAAGTTCCGTTTAATGCAAGTTGTTATTTTTCTCGTGCCTACCGAAAAGACGATGAACTCGAATTTGAGACAACTGAAAACTTTATCGCCATGCAGGGCCGTGAAGCAGGCGGAGTACGATTCCGTAATGAAGCAAAAGTTTTTGCCGGCGAAGCAGAAGTTACAGCACGAAACAACAAACTCCTTATAAATAATGCCGAAGAGATTTTGGTTGTAATATCGCTTGATGTTAATATTGACGACCAAAAAGAGTTTAAGTTGGATTTAAAACAACTCAATATGCCGATTTGGGATGAAATTTTTTCTGAACATGTCAAAAAACATCAAAAATACTATAACTCTTTTTCTCTCGATGTGCCGGGAGAAGAAGAGAATTTACGCTTTATCAACTTCGGGCGTTATCTTTTAATCGCAAGTTGCGCCAATGCCGAATTGCCCCCTAACTTGCAAGGCAAATGGAATGATATCATTAATCCGCCTTGGCAGAGCGATTATCACTTGAATATCAATTTACAGATGAATTGCTGGGGCATGGATACAAGCGGTTTGGGTGAATTTCATAAGTTATTTTTCAACTACTGCGACAAATTGGCAAAAAACGGTAAAGAAGTTGCTGAACTAACTTGGGGTGCGCGCGGTACTTTTTTTCCTCATGCAACCGATGTTTGGGGCAAATGCACTCCGGAAGCCAATGGGTGGAGTGTCTGGTTGATGACCGGGGCATGGCTAAGTTTGCACTACATGAAACACTACCGCTACACTTTGGACGAGAAATTTTTGACCGATCGTGTCTGGCCTTTTATTAAGGAAACGACAAATTTTTATGCTTCAATTTTGGAGCGTGACCAAAATGGTAAAATCGAAATTAACCCCTCACAATCACCAGAAAACTACTTTGTGGGCGGTGGAGAACCTGTAAGTTTGTGCATATCTTCTGCTTGTGATATTGAATTGTTGCAGGAACTTTTGCGAGACGCCTTGTTTGTGGCGGACAGACTAAATATCAGCAATCAAGACACCGCAACTTGGGCAAAAATGTACGCTGATCTGCCGGAAATCAAAATCGGCAAAGACGGCAGAATTTTGGAATGGGGAAATGAAAAATTTCAGGAAATAGAGAAAGGGCATCGCCATATTTCACACTTGATTGGTTTGTATCCCGGCTCTGTAATAAATAAGAAACAAACCCCTGAACTCTATGAAGCTGCACGCAAAACCATGGAATTTCGCTTGGCTAATTTCCCCGACAACCATTCAGGGTGGAGTGATGCTTGGATGGCAAACTTTTTCGCCAAATTTAATGACGGCAATCGGGCGTTAGATGAAATTCATTGGTTGGCAACCGGTCAATCTTCCTGCTCATTACTCGACCGACATCCGCCGAAAATTTTTCAAATCGACGGTAATTTGGGAGTAATTTCCGCTGCGACGGCAATGCTGGCACAGACAATTGATGATGTGCTGTATCTACTTCCGGCTTTACCGGACAAGTGGAGTTGCGGCAAAGTCACGGGGTTATGCACCGAGAATGCACTCAAACTTGATATGGAATGGGCAAACTCGCAAGTTGTAAGAGTTGAAATTACTGCAAAATATGATTGCGAAGTAAATATCGCTCTCAATTCCGAATTACCGTACAAACTTTATAAACTTAGTGCTAATACACCTTATGTTATTGAAATAAAATAAAAACTAAACAGAAAGAGTTTAAAATATGAAAATTATTGCAGAAAACATAGAAAGAGTTACAAAAAGTTTAACCGATGACATCGGAGTCAGATTGGCAGGTTCTGCCCAAGAATATCAGGCGGCAGAATATCTTGCTGCCGAATTCCGTAAATATTCAGACAACGTCACAATTGAAGAGTTCCCTGTCGGGGAGCGCAATGTGATTTCTGAAAAACTTGAAGTAGAAATTAATGGCAAATGGCAGGAATTTCCCTGCTCAATTTTCGGCGCTTCAGTTACAACAGATAACAAAGTTCTTGAAGGTGAATTGGTAATTTTCGACACTGCTTCATCTTATCAGAAGCAAGATCTCTCATTTATCACAGGCAAAGCCGTAATTCACCTCGGCTGCCATATCGAAAATGAAGATTTTTATCGTCGCTTAATGGAGGCAAAACCCTCTTTTATTCTCTTCGTTGACACCCGTTATCCAGGGAAAATTCCGCTTGCTGACGGACTTTTCCCCTCTTATGCAAAAAAATACGGCTCAGTCCCAAGTTTAAATGTTGCCTACATGGACGCATGGAATTGGTTAAAAAACAAGGCGGTTCGTGCTAAAGTTTGCGTTAATGGTTCAATCAGACAAAGCAAAACAACCGCAGTTATCTGCGAAATCAAAGGCACTCTCG
The DNA here is from genome assembly GCA_045651565.1 of Victivallaceae bacterium. Classification (GTDB taxonomy): domain Bacteria; phylum Verrucomicrobiota; class Lentisphaeria; order Victivallales; family Victivallaceae; genus RGIG5270. Next base: position 2,995 of record JAZRSP010000420.1, read on the forward strand.
ATAATGCCAAAGTAATTTACGCTGCAGGTCATCATGATACCCAAGCAGGTACAGTCGGTGCCGATGACAATGCAATCGGTTGCGCTTCAATTGTCGAACTTGCTCGTGTGCTTGCTCAAAAACCGCACAAACACACCTTCAAACTGATAAGTTTCGGTGCAGAGGAGCAACTCTCTCTCGGCAGTAGTTCTTATGTCAGAAAACACCGTGCAGAGATTGAAAAAGACGGTGTTTTTATGTGTAATTTTGACTCGTTCGGTTCAGTTATGGGCTGGTATGAATTTACAATTAATGGGAACAGTTCTCTGCTTAACTTAATTAGAGAAATCTATAACCGCAACAACATCTATTATGTTGAAACAACTCTCCCCTGCCCCTATACCGACCAATTCCCGTTCGCAGCATGCAAAGTTCCGGGAATATGGCATTTCAAGAAAAATTGCACATCGGGACTTTTCTATCACCACAGAGTTGACAATACCCCTGAAATTATCGACTTTGACACTGTCAGTCAATGTGTTGAAAGTTCACTGGAAATTCTGGAGTTTTTGGCAAATTGTGACGATATAGATAAATATCGTGAAATTCCTGCCGACCAGCAGAATGCCATTGATGAATTATTTAATACCGTTTACGGCGGATTTTAATTTAATTGCAATTCAACAACGGTTCGATTGCTGAAATCCAAAGTTTCAGTTTTAATGCCGTTTGATTTGTGAATTTTTATACTCGGAGCGTTTTCGCCATGAGCGAAGATTGCTCCATTTTCTTTTATATCCAAATAAACTTCGCCATCGGTTTCAAAAAGGAAGTTATTATAGAGATACAAAATTTTAATTTCTCCCTCACATACTTCCAAATCATAAACCGCATTGAGAGTATGCAAAGAAAAATTCTTGCGATTTTTTGCAATAGTCCAATCAGTATTAAGTACCGTGACGACCTTGTAATTTCCGCAATCCCGCAGGTTCCAAAAAAGTTCCTTGCTCTCATCTTCAACATAAATTTCTCCACGATTTTCAGCACACAATTTACGCAAGAAAACCGCTAAAACTTTTGCCAAATTTTCATGCCCCGGATAAGCCCAAGCGCACAAAGTATAAACTATTCCTTTGCCGTAACGATTTTTAACAATCAGCGGCAAATTATTTTCCGCATCTTTAACTACAATTTCAGCAGTCGGAGCAAGTTCAACTTCCGCTAAATAACATTTGCCATCCTCATCGGGAGAGAAACTGTAAGTTCTCGAACTTGATTCATCACCTGCAATACCGCTGTATTTACCGGAATAAACCTTATCACTCTTTTTCAAAACTTTTATGCCGCAGAAATCCGACAAATCGCCATTATTCAGCAAATTCAAATCTTCCATACCACGCAAAAATTCTCGTCCCAAATGCTGTGAATATTGAGGCAATCCTGCGAAATAAACTCCACCCTGCTCCGTAAATAGTCGGATTTTTTGCATATCAGATTCATTGGCACTATGCCAACCCAAATTCATAATTAACTTGTAGTCAACCCAATTTTTTACTTCGGCTTCAATCGGTAATTGGTCAAAATCCCCATAAGGTGTCCCCGAAAAATAAAATCTCCGCTTTTCCTGAATTTGCCGCAACGGATGAACCGATGCTCCCGGCATCAAAACATCTAATAAATGACGCATTTTTTCAACTTGATTATGCCCCCATTCAGGAGAATTATTGCCGAAAGCACCCCAAACGCTATAACTGGGGTCTTGCTCTGAACCGCACACAAAACCATTGAACGGCGCAGCATAACGCCCCTCCAATGAGGCAATATTTATTACAAGCCGCCCTTTTCGCAAACGAGTTGAAGCAAACTTATAGAATTTGCGAGTCATCTCTCGTTTTTGCGACGTCAGACAATCATCCCAGCCCTGTTGTGCCTCCTTGAAAAGCGTAAAAAGGCTGTCTTCTTCATAGATATTAGATGCCCCCATCGCCCAAGGTTGATAAAGCGACAAAAAATATTTTCCCAAATGCCAATCTTTCATATACGGCTGTGAGGCATGCTGAATTGCGATATGCACGCCCCAATCGCCTTGACCGAAAACTTTGGAAGCACAACGAACAAGCGAACACAAATGCTGGGTATGAGGAACCATAGTTTCAGCTCGAATATACTCCAACTTGCCCATAAATAAATATCTTGCTCCGCCGCCGGCATCACCATAGCCGTATCGGCAGTAGTTTTTCTTATTAAGTTCAACATTTTTGCACACGAAATCGATGTATCTTTCGGCAGCTTCTTTCATGGTTGCAGAGCCATTATTAGAGTCGGGATCTCCCGCGTAAATTACTCCTGCAAACTCATGCGGCCCACAGTTATGCATAAAATCTTGGGCAGTGCTGTACAATGAATCATCTTCGTGACAATTGACACTTTGAACATAAATTTGATGTTC
>JAZRSP010000421.1:0-11889 GCA_045651565.1 Victivallaceae bacterium
ACAGTTTCTAATTAAAAACTATAAATTCCGAATTTTTTAAAAAAGAAGAATTTCTGAAAAATCAGATATATTCTTTAAAAATTAGATGTATTTGGGCAACATGTCGCCGTGAGCTTCGATCAAATCATCGCAGAGGCTTACAATGTCGTCAATCGAGAGTTCCGCAGCGGTGTGCGGATCAAGCATTGCCGCATGATAGATGTGTTCTTTTTTGCGGGTCAAAATTGCTTCGATTGTGAGTTTCTGGACATTGATATTGGTCATATTCATTGCCGCACACTGGGGAGGTAATGCTCCGACGTAAGCACCTTGGATGCCGTTGCAGTCAACCAAGCAGGGTACTTCTACAATTGCATCATTCGGCAAGTTGGTAATCAGTCCGTTATTGACGATATTACCTGCAATCTGATACGGTTCATTGGTAACAATTGAGTTGATGATGCCTGAACCGTATTCAAGTGACAACTTGTGTGTCAAGTTCGGGTCGGAACTTAATTTCTTATACTGTTCATCCCAGTCTTTGATTTGGTTGATACAGCGAGTAATATATTCATCCAACGGAATTTTGTATTCATCAATAAGTTGCGGATAGGCACTTTTTATCCAATAAGGGGTGTATTCGGCATTGTGTTCGCTTGATTCGGTAATATAGTAACCGAGTTTGAGCATCATTTCCAAACGAACCATGTCGCTCGGCTTATTGGCTTTGTCTTTTTCTGCACGCCAAATCGGCATCATTTCAGCTGCTTTTTTCTTGATTTCGGGGTAAAGGTCTTTGCCGTTTTTGGTTATTTCAAGCAGCCAAGCCATGTGGTTGATTCCGGCAACTTTGAAACGGATATCTTTGCAGAATTCTTCACGCTCTTCTTTGTCTTTGATAAAACTGCTGTAAAGATTGGTATGGACACATTGTACAGAGTGGCAGAGTCCAACGGTTTTTACGTTAGAACCGTGGAGCATGGCACCGGTAAGAATACCCATGGGGTTGGTGTAGTTGAGGAACCACGCATTGGGAGCTACTTCTTCGATTTCTTTGGCAAAGTCAAGCATGATCGGAGCAGTACGGAGTGCGCGGAAAATACCGCCGATTCCCAAAGTATCGGCAATAGTTTGGCGAAGGCCGTATTTTTTCGGAACTTCAAAGTCGATTACGGTTGCCGGTTTGTAACCGCCGACATTGATTGCATTCACAACAAAGTCTGAATTTTTGAGTGCTTCTTTGCGGTTTTCTACACCGAGGAAACATTTTACTTTGGCACGATTGTTGTTGATATTGGCATTGAGTGTGTTGATCAGAAGTTCAGATTCTTTCAATCTCTGTCCGTCGATGTCGTAGAGGACGATTTCTGAATCTTTAAGTGCTTCTCTGTGCATGCAGTCGCCCAAGATATTTTTTGCGAAGATGGTACTTCCTGCACCCATAAATGTAATTTTCGGCATAAGTTGCTCCTTTTGTTAAAAGTTATAAAGATCATATCTTTTTATTAATTTACTGAATGTTTTTAGAAAAAACAATTTTAAAATAGTGCTATTTTTTATAAAAAAATGCTATTTTTTAAAATATCTTGATTTTAACTTGCAAAAACGCTTAATTGCAGTTATATTATAGAAGTTTGATTTATAAAAAAGTGCTAAAAAAGAGGATGTATGAGAAAATACTGCAAAGTCCATAATTTTTTCTTTCCGAGTTTCGCTGAAAGTCGGAATTGTACGCTTATCGGCTGCGGACATGAATCGGTGGTTTCTGATTATTATTGGAATGGAATTTTGCGCGGAAAGCAGGAGTTCGGAATTTGGCAGTATACGATCAAGGGCAGGGGAGTTTTTGAATTTGGAAGCAAAAAGTATGAACTTACCGAAAATATGGGTTTTATTGCGATGATTCCGGAAAATTCTGTCTATTATCTGCCGGAAGATAGCGAGGAGTGGGAGTTTGTATTTTTAACTTTTGACGGGAATGATTGTTTGCGGATGCTTGCCGATTATCGGAGAAAGTTCGGAGTGGTGCTTGATTACAAAGATGACAAAGAAATTTGCAAGAGTGCGTTGGAAATTCTGGATCAGGCGGTAGCAGGAAAAATTGACAGTGCCTATAAATTATCGGCAATAACTTACAGTTTTCTAATGCAGTTATTTGATAATTCGAGATTTTTGACGGATAATGCCGGAGCGAAGCCGAAGTGGTTGATTGATGTGCAGAATTATTGTATCAAAAATATTTCAAGCGATGTGACGATTGATGATTTGGCGAAACTGGCAAATTACAGCCGTTACCACTTTATGCGGCAATTTGCTGCATGGGAGGGCAAAAGTCCTTATAAATATTTAATTGAATTGAGAGTCAAATTTGCTATGCAACTGCTCCAAACTACCAATTTATCCATAAAGGAAATTGCCGAGCGTTGCGGTTTCTGTAATATCGGATATTTTTCAACTATTTTCAAGGAATATTATTCAACTGCTCCTGGAAGTTTCAGGAAGAGGTAATTTCAAAAGCTCTCAAAAGTCGCCAATGGTATAATCTTCGCCATGGGAAGAGAGCGTTTTCGGGGCGTTGCCCCAGGTAGCACCGTTCAAACTACTTTTCCCCTGGCTATGATTCTACTCATTGTCTTTATCTTGATTGACTTTTGAAATTACCTCGTAAGATTATAGAAAATCAAATTTAACAGATAATTTTTTATTGATTCATGCTGTTTACAAATTCGGACCAATCCCATTCGGCAGGAGTTGACTTGCGGAGAATGAGTTTTGGTTGTTTTTTCAGGATTCTCGGCAGTTCGGAGTTATTGAGAATATGTTCAATAAGTTGCTGTACGCTCTCTTGAATCGGCGGTGCAATGGTGGTCAGCGGAATTTTTGCGTACTCCGAAAATGGTGCATTGTTGAAACCGATAATGGCGACATCCTGCGGAATTCGAATGTTTTCCTCCAATAACTTCCCCATAACACCGATAGCCAGACTGTCATTTCTTAATACAAGTGTACGGCAACTGCCGTTTTTTATTTTTTTCAGAATTTCCGGGGCGATAGTTTCATAGCCGAATTTGAAAAGATTTTTTATTTCTGCTACCTGATAAAAGACATCGTCCTGTGTTTGCGGGATTTTTTGCCCGTACTCCAATGCCTGAACCATTGTTACCGGGCCGTAGTTTGATTTTTCCAGAAATAATTTGAGTTCACGGTAATATTCCTCTCTGTCGAACCCGATTTTGTGGGCGACGAAAGAATTGTCGTAGTCACTGGTGTCAAAGTAATAGTTGGCGGCGTAGATATTGATTTTAGGCAGTTTTTCGAAATTGATTTGTTTCAAATCTGCTCCGCGGATATAGCCGAGAACGATAAAGTCTTTTATTCCGAGCCCTACACCGTTTTTCAGCGTTTCAAATAAGTTATCGCCTGAGGCGTACAAAATTGCATGATCGCAGTCGTTGCGATTATTGAAGTCGGAGAGGATGTAATTCAGAATTGATTGGATACTGCTCATAGCGGTATCGTTTCTGACAATAATTCCGAAATATTTTTTTTGATTCCGTTTAAAAATACGGCTGGCAAGTATATTGGGGATGTAGCCCATTTCATCGGCTTTTTTTCTGACTTCTTCGACCCTTTTTGGGGAGATTCTGCGTTTTTCGGTATCACCATTCAGGCAACTTGATACAGTTGACGGAGCGATATTCAATGCTTTGGCAATATCTTTGATTGTAACGCTGCTCATAAAAATTCCTTGTCCGATATAAAAGGTTAATCAATTGTTTCTGTTATTAATATAAATCATTTTCACTTATATTCAAATAAAATAGTAATTTTTTTATAAAAATTGACAAAAAAGACTTGACAATTTAAAAAAATGGGATATAGTATCAGTAAATTAGCACAATAAGTTGTGCAAAAAACGGAATGCAGATTTTCAACCAGGAGAAAAAATGAGAGTTTCAATCAGTGACAGTAAAATTGAGATGGGGAAAAAAGCGGCAACTTGCGGAGCGAAATATATTCGTCAGGCAATTGCTGAAAATGGTGAGGCAAATATAGTTCTTGCATGTGCGCCGAGTCAAAATTATACTTATGATGCTTTGGTTTTGGAGCAGGGAATAGATTGGGAAAAAGTCAAAGTTTTCCATTTGGATGAATATATTGGGTTAAGTGATTCGCATAGTGCTTCGTTCAGATTGAATTTACACAAAACTATTTTGGATAGGCTGCCGATAAAACCGGAGAATTTTTTCCCTATTAAGGGAGATAGCTGTGATATAGGGAAAACTCTTGCAGAATTGGATAATGAGATAAAGAAAAGAGAAATCTGTGTCGCTTTTGTCGGTATTGGTGAAAATGGTCATGTCGCATTTAATGATCCACCTGCTGATTTTGAGACTGAGAAAGCGTATATTATTGCAGATTTGGATGAAGTTTGCCGCAATCAGCAATACAAAGAGGGTTGGTTCCCAACTTTTGATGATGTGCCTAAAAAAGCAATTACTATGAGCTGTCAGGAGATTATGCGGGCAAAAGTAATCGTTAATAGTGTCCCTGATACTCGTAAGGCAAAAGCGGTCAAAATGGCAATAGAGGGGGAAGTTACCAATATGGTTCCTGCTTCAATTATGCAGAAACACTCCAACTATAATGTATTTTTGGATAAAGAAGCGGCAGAATTGCTGGAGAAAGATTATGAATAAACCTATGTGGGTTGATTTGCAAGTAAATGGACACAATGGAGTTGATTATTCATCGCCAGAGTTGACGGCAGATGAGATAATTCGCTCTGTCGAGGAGTTGTACAATTCGGGAACAGAGATTTTTTTGCCGACGATTGTTACCTCTTCGGATGAATTATATCGTCGAAATTTGCCGTTGATAAAAGCGACTGTAGAGAGGTATGGTATTGAAAAAAATATCCCTGGTATTCATATGGAAGGACCAATGTTGACGATAAAGGGTTCGCATAATCCAGAATATATTCAACCATGCAGTGCAGATAAAATACAGGAATATTTTGATATTTCAGACGGGTTTATTAAACTCATAACTCTTTCTGCCGACGCAGAGAATGTGGATGCGGCAATTAAAAAGGCTAAAGCTTTAGGTGTCATTGTTGGTTTGGGACACCATGAGGCAAATTATTCGCAGGTGGCTATGGCGGTAAATGCTGGTGCAAGCGTTCTTACTCACTTGGGGAATGCTTGTCCGAATATGGTTGGCAGACATGAAAATCCATTGCTTGCAGGTTTGGCAGAGGATAATTTAAGTGCGATGATTATTACTGACGGACATCACTTGCCCGCAGAGTTGATTAAGATTATTTTGAAGGTTAAAGGTAGCAAAAAGGTAATTGTTACCAGTGACGCGTGTTCGCTTTGTGGAAGCAAACCAGGGAAATATGAAATTTGGGGAAATAATGCGGTGTTAGAACCAAATGGGAAATTGCATAATCCAAGTAAAAATTGTTTGGTTGCTGCTGCTGCGACTATGAGCATGTGTATGGATTTTCTGGCATCGCTTGAGATTTTAAGTGAAGCGGAATTGCTTGATGTTGGCAGAAACAATGCGTTGAGATTATTGGCAAATTGAGATATTAAATTAAATTAAATTAAATTAAATTAAATAAGGAGGAATATTGAATGAAAAAAATTAGTTTTTTAATATTAAGTCTGTTGACATTATCCGTATTCTCGGCAGATTTTCAAACTGGATTTGAAGATAACAGTACCAAACTTTGGGTTCCTTTCAAGGCAGGCGAAAAGGTTGAAATAAGTGCGGAAAATCCTGCCGAGGGGAAATATTGTTTAAAGGTCTTGCCTGCTGGAATGAAGATAAACAAAGCTGGTTATATCAAAGTTGAAGCAGGTACTTATCGTATTTCAGGTAAAATTCGTGCCATATCAGGAAAAGTTCGTTTTTCAGTAGTTGAACATGATAAAAATAAAGATTGGTTAAAGGCAACAACAACTTATATTGGTGAAACAACCAAAAGTGCGTGGCAATATGTTGAGTATGATTGGAAAGCAAAAAATCCTTTGACTAATTATATAACTCTGCAATTTGATGGCGGAGATGGCTATGCGGATGATATCAAAGTAGAAAAAATTGTTGAGCAAGTTGGAGGAAACAAGGCTGATCAAAAAGTTATTTATCCAAAATGGGAAATTATTTCTGGCACAGTTAATAAGAATGGAGAGAATTCATTTTTATTAAAAAGCGGCAAGATTGGTTCCGAAGTTGATGTTGAAAAAAATCGTGTCTATGGACTTAATTTGAAGATGCGTGGTGCGATGGGCCAAAGAGTGATTTTTTACTATCGCGAATTTGATGAAAACAATAATGCATTGAGCGAAAAAGAGGTTCTTTTTGCTAAAACCAATACCAATGATGTGGAGAGTACTTCACTATTATTTTTTACTACTGGTTCTAAAACCGCAAAGATTAAACTGACTATTCAGAGTGGTGGAGAAGTCAATATTTGTGACACTCGAATTGCAGAAGCGGAAAAAGGCGAATCTGCTTTGAAAATTGATTTGCGTCCTGATCGTTATTATTATTACCCAGAGCAAGACGGAATGTTGAATTTGGTTGTATATAATACTGGCAAAAAAATGGAGCGACTTGGTTCAATTCTTACTCGCATAGAGAATGCTCAAGGCGAGAGTTATGCTTTGCCGATGACAATGCTTGATTATGGTGGCAGAGTCGCAGCGCAAAACTGGTTGCGTGGAGAGATAAAACTCCCTGTAAGTGAGTTGAAATCAGGTCCTTGGACAGTAAAAAATTATTTTGTTGTTGATAACAAGATTGTCGATGAGCAAATTCGACAAATTGGTATATCAAATGTGCCTTATGAGGCGGTAACTCGTGATAATCTTTATAAACGGCAAGAACCAATTTTCTTTATGATGCTCAGTCAATGGCCGGAATATGGCATGTATAAGCGTTTTCGTGATTGGGGTTTTGATGTAATTGAACCTGATTTGACTTGGGCAGAACTTGAACCTCAAAAAGGAGTCTATTCTTGGGAGGTTCTTGACAGATGTTTAAAAACTGCCAAGGAGACAAATTTGGCAATTGGCATTAAAATCATGTGTTGGGATGTGCCTGCCGATTTGAAAGAGCGTATGATTTCAAGCAATGGTGATGTTGGTCATGTGCCGCCAATTAAAGGAGAGGCGTTTGACCGATTGGTAAATCTCTGGCGCGCGATTGCTATCCGTTACAAAGACCATCCGCAAGTAGCGTGGTACACCATCTCAATCGGGATGAATGATGGTCCATTGCATGGAAGTTTCACTCGTTGTCATTCGGTAAAACAATGTTTTGATTATTCTCCCGCAAATGAGGCTGGTTGGAGTGCATTTTTGCAGGAGCGCTTGTCTTTGGCAGAAGTGAGCAAACTCTATAATAAAAATTTTAAGAGTTGGAATGAGGTCAAATTCCCAGACCAAAGCTATAAATATTCTCCAGAGGGCGAGGGAAAAAATCTTGAAAAGAATAATATTTTTGACCTGTTTATCGAGTATAATAAAAAGGCTGTAACCGATGGATTTGTGCGTGTTTGGGACGCAATTAGAGAGGTTGACTCAAAAACTCCAATTTTCTTAAAAGCGGGTGGCGGTTATCTTGAAAGAAATCCAAAAGCGTTTGATTATGAAAAATTATTTGAACTTTGCAAGGAAAAAGGTGTTCTTTTTGTTTCAACTTCGACTCCTGCCTTAACTGCCGAACCTTTAAAAATTGAACGGGCACAACAGGCACTGTCAGATACGATTATTGCAGGGGAAGTTGGAGCAGAGGGTGAGAGATTTCCTGCACCGCCGCTTTGTACTTCAAAGTGCTTTTATCTGACAATGCGTTATGATATGCCAATTATGGGGTTTTGCGTTTATCCGTCAGATGTGCCGCCAGATTTGTGGGGCCCAATCAAAATGATGCAGCAAGAAGTAAAAGGGTTTAAGCGTTATGACGGCAAATTAAGAATTTATGGCGATGCAAATATGCGTACTTATACTCAACTTGCCTATGATATGCTTGCTGCTCCAAGTTCTCCTTTCCGTAAAAATATGGAGGTAATCGAGTATAATAATTACCCATTCTCTTACCTTTATGATGCGAATTTGCCGTGGGAAAGTTTGGATAAAAATTTGGTGATTTTTGACCCAGGCAGTCCATTTTTTGAGAAAGAAGTGGAAGAAGCATTTTTGAAACACGCTGAAATTGGTGGCGTGGTTGTGTTGTCACCTAACTCTTTGTGGGCGCAAAAAGATTCAATTTTCAATAAATTTCGGAAAAATGCTGTAAAAAATGAAAAAAATATCGCATTTTATAAATATGATAAAGGTGGATTTTATTTCTTGAATAATCCAAAGGAGTTGGAGATAATAAATTCCGCTGTTATGTCGCCAGTGCGTTGGCGTGGAAATTTGCCTGTATTGGTTTCGATAATGTTTAATAATGACGGTAAGTGCAAAGTTATTTTGTTCAACCCTAATGATAAAGAAGTGAATGGTACTTTGGAGTTGGCTGAAAATTATGTGCTTAAAGGTGAAAATAAATTCAAATTAGCCGCGGCTTCGTTGCAATTATTGGATTTGGAAGTAAAGGGAAATATAAATGAGTAGATTTTTACGGGTTGCTGCACTTTGTCCGCCATTGCCACGCGAGAAGGTGCAAATAAAAGACTGCGTTGATTTAATGCAGAAATTTTGGTTTGAAAAAATGGAGTTATTGTGGCAGGATAAGCCAGAGTTTATGGTTTTGCCAGAGTGTAGTGACCGATTGCCAGTTTATTCTCCAGAAGAGCGGACAGAATTTTATATCTTCAGAGGGGATAAAATGTTGACCTTCTTTCAAGAGCAGGCGGCTAAACATAATTGTATGATAAGTTATCCAACGATCTATCTGGAAAAAAATGGACTTTGGCGAAATATGGTTTTTATCATTGATGGCAATGGTGAAGTGGTGAATAAATATTATAAAAATTATCCAATGGAAACTGAAATCAATGATTTTAATATCAAAGCTGGCGAAGATGCTCCAATTCTTAATTGTCAGTGGGGTAAATTGGCGTCAGCAATTTGCTTTGACCTGAATTTTGACAAACTTTTTGAGAAATATGCAAAGGAAAAAGTTGACATTCTTTCATTCCATTCAGTTTTTCATGGCGGATTGTTACAGAAAATGCGTGCTTATCAAGGCCATTGCCATTTGATATCATCAATTTCTGGTGAGCGTTGTACAATCGTTGACCCACAAGGTGAATTAATTGCATCATCAAGTAATTATTGCCATTATTTGAGTACTGAAATTAATTTGGATTGTGCTACTGTACATTATGATGATGGTAATTTTGAAAAACTTGAGGCGATCCGTGCTAAATATGGTAATAAAGTTGTTGTGCGTGATCCAAGTTATTTGGGGTCAGTATTATTGACTTCGCTGCACCCTGAAGTTTCTGTGCAAGACATGCTTAAAGAATTCGAAATGCTGGAAGTTGCAGACTACCTGAAAAGAGCAGAATTATGTGCTGACAAGTCAGGCGGCAGATTGTAAATGCAGTTGATGGTGATTTTAATTAAATGTGAATATAGAGGAATAAGTTATGAAAAAACAAGTAAATGTCGGTTTTATCGGAGCAGGTTCATTCATTAGCGGATACCACTTGCTTACCGCTCGTGATAGTGAAATTATGAGAATTCGGGCAATTGCGGATATTTCAGAGGAGACTCTGGCATTGCACCAGAAAAATCTTGAGTTGGATTATGTAACAACTGATTACAAAAAAGTATTGGCTGACCCTGAAATTGATATGGTGATAATTGGTACTAAACACGACATTCATGCTCAATTGATTAAGGAAAGCTTGGAAGCAGGGAAGTGGGTTTTCTGCGAAAAACCAATGGCACAGGATAATAAAGAGGCGCAGGAAGTTATTGATGTACTTAATCGTTCGACTGGCAAACTTGCGATTGGTTTCAATCGCCGTTTCGCTCCTGCGCATAGAGATATGAAAAAACTTATTCAAAGCGTTAAAAAACCATGGTTTCTCTATTACCGTCAGATGTGTCCTTATGTTTCGAAAGCAAAATTTTATTATACTCAACCGCATATTTTGTATGAGGGGACACATATTTTGGACTTGGTTTGCTGGCTTTTTGATGATATTCCAGTCAGGGTTAATATGACTGGAGATTTCACAGATAACAGCATTCAATTGGAGTTTAAGGATGGTTCACAAGTATTATTCCTTTGTGGCACAATGAGTTCATTTTTGTACTGGAAAGAGCAACTTGAATTTTGTGCAGAACATCATGCGATTAATATTGCCGATATGGTTGATATGCGAGTTCGCGGTTGGGAGGGAGAATTTGATAGACTTTATTCTCCATATTTGGATGAGAAAAAGGATGAAGTATTTAAATATGGATTTGATTTTTATGACACCTTGCGTTCAGAATTGATCTATCGCCAGACAGATTTTATCAATCAATACAATATTCCGATAGAGCATGTTAAACGTCCGGCACCAAGTCCATTGCCTTATGATATTGAGCAGTATGACAAGAGTAATCCAGAGTTGCAGATATTTTTCCCTGATAAGGGTTGGCGTCAGTCTTTGGAACACTTTGCCGAATGCTTTTTGACCGGCAAAGAACCAGAAAATGCTTCAGGTATTGACGGCGCATTAAGTACAGAGTTGGCAGTTGCTTTGATGAAATCGCTTGAACTTGGACAGCGGGTGGAATTCAAATCTCAGTTTGTGACCAAGAAATAATCAGATAGAGGAATAAATTATATCATGCGAAAAATTGGATTTGGAATTATTGGGGCAGGAATGATTGCAGAGTATCATGCCCATTCAATAAAAAGTTTAGACAATGTAGAGTTAATTGGTTTTTTTGATACCAATTTGGAAGCGGCAAAAAAACGGGCGGCGGAATTTAATTGCAGAGTTTATCAAAGTTTGGAGGAACTTTTGAGTGATCCAGCAATTGAGGCTGTAACTATCGCTACTCCGTCTGGATTGCATGGAGAAATCGCCATTGCTGCTGCGAATGCCAAAAAACATATTTTATGTGAAAAACCGCTTGAAATCACTGTAGAAAAAGTTGATGAAATCATTAAGGCATGCGAGAAAAATAATGTATTGTTAGTGCCAGTTTTTCAGATACGCTTTACCAAACAAGTGCAGACAGTTTTGCAAGCAATTAAGTCTGGCAGATTAGGAAAAATGCTTTTGGCAAGTGCTAAAATGCGTTGGTATAGAAGTGATGAGTATTACAGTTCCTCCAATTGGCGCGGTACATGGAATATGGATGGCGGTGGTGCTTTGATGAATCAGGCAATTCATATGATCGACTTACTGCTTTATTTGAATGGAGATGTCGAATCGGTATTTGCTTATGCAGGAACTTTGACTCATAATATTGAGGTTGAGGATAATTTGTGTGCGACAGTTAAGTATCGTAATGGTTCGTTTGGTAATATCGAGGTAAGTACCTCGTGTGCACCGGGGTTTCCACGCGAATTGGAGTTTTCTGGCAGCAAAGGCACCATTGCTTTTGGCGATGATAAAATTACTCGCTGGGAGTTTGTTGAAGCAATCGCAGAAGATGATGTCATCAAGAAAGAGTTATTAGGTGAAGCTGATGCCCAAGGCGGTATTGCTCCAACTAATATCAATATGACTGGCCATGCTTGCCAGATTGCTGGTTTGGCAAATGCGATTTTGAATAATACGAAACCTGTAATGCATATGTACGAGGGGCGTCCTGCGGTGGAATTGATTTGTGGAATTTATAAGTCAGCCCAAACTGGACAGCCTTATATTTTTGAGAAAAAATAGGATATGAAATGATAAAACTTAATTTTATTCCCGTGAAAATGCGTTTGCCATTAAAA
>JAZRSP010000422.1:0-12957 GCA_045651565.1 Victivallaceae bacterium
AACAAAAAAATTACTGCTTTCTTTTTTGAAAAGGGATGGGGGCGGGGGGGAAGGGAAAAACTTTTTTCTTGACTTAAAGAAAAAAGTTTTTCCCTTCCCTCCTCAAACAAACACATTATCCCATTTTTTCAATAATTTTGACGAGAGGCATAAAAAGTGCGATAACTGCGGTACCGACGATAACCGCCATACCGACGATCATCAAAGGTTCAATCATAGAGGTCAATGCGCTTACAGCGTTATCGACTTCTTCTTCGTAAGTATCAGCGATTTTGTCCATCATTTCGGGGAGTTTACCGGTTTCTTCGCCTACTTCAACCATACTTACCACCATTTGTGGGAAAATTTTAGTTGCTTCGAGCGGCGGAGCGATACCTTCACCCTCTTTTACTGCGTTGTAAACTTTTTGAATACCACTGGCGACAACCTCGTTACCGCTTGTTTCTTTAACGATTTGGAGTGACTGCAAAATCGGCACACCGGAAGAAAGCAGAGTTCCGAGAGTTCGGCTGAAACGGGAGATTGCAGTACGGGAGATAATGGGACCGAAAAGGGGCATGTTGTATTTGACCCAGTCCAGACCGTACTTGCCGTATTTAGTTTTGTTCAAGACCTTAAAGAACACGACAATACCGAAAACGACTGCCACAGGAATATACCACTGTTCTTTGAAAATATCACTCAAATTGAGCAAGAATTGAGTTAAAGCCGGCAAAGGTTCACCTTCCAAAAGTTCAGAGAAGATTTTTTTGAAGTTCGGAACGATAAAGATAAGCAAACCGACACCGACCAAACCTGCAACGCTCAAAACCACCGCCGGGTAAACCATAGCGGATTTAACTTTGCCGGCGATTCGGGCAGATTTTTCCATGAATGCCGCCAAGCGGTCGAGAATAATTTCCAGCGCACCTGATGCTTCACCGGCACGAATCATATTCAAATAGAGTTTGTCAAAAGTTTTGGGGTTGAGTGCCAAAGCTTCGGCAAAAGTACTTCCGGTTTCGACAGTATCGGCGGTGTCGCCCAAAATTGAACGGATTTCGGGGCGTTTCGCTTGTTTTTCGAGGGTGCGGAGTGAACGAATCAAGGGCAAACCTGCACTCAAAAGAATTGCCAACTGACGAGTGGTAACGGTTAAGTCTTTTTTGGCAATAACTTTCGGGCCGAAAGAGATATTATTAATATCAAATCCGCCTTTTTTCTTCTGGCTTCCGCCCTTGGCGGTTGCTTTTGCTTTGGGGGTAAATTCTTGCAAAGAAGATGGATACATCCCCATTTTTTTAATTGCTGCAATAGCTTCGGCTTCATTTGCCGCTTCCAGCTTGCCTTTCAGTTCACGCCCTTTGGCGTCCATGGCAGTATAATTATAATGTGGCATCGCTTTTTTCCTTGTTGTTATATTTAAAAGTTATATTAATAAGCAGTTGTGTATTTAACGACCTCGTCCACGGTGGTAATACCTTTGTAAATCGCATCCAATCCGTCATCACGCATGGTGGTCATACCGTTTGCGATAGCGCGGTCACGGATTTTAGAGGTCGGGGCATTAGCGTAAATAAGTTCACGAATTTCGCTGTCAACGACCATAAGTTCGACTAAAGATTTACGACCTTTGTACCCGGTATTTTTGCATTTTTTGCAGCCTGTACCGTAATAGAAAGAGCGGCCTGCAACATCTTCACGGGTCAAATTAAGTTTTTCCAAGTCTTCATCAGTCGGCTCGTAAGCGGTTTTGCAGTTCGGGCAGATAGTTCTGATCAAACGCTGACCGATAACCGCAGAGAGTGAAGAACAAATCAAGAACGGTTCAATACCCATATCGAGCAGACGAGTTACGGTACTTGCGGCGTCATTGGTGTGCAAGGTACTGAAAACGAAGTGCCCGGTAAGTGATGCTTCAATCGCAATCTGTGCAGTTTCGAAGTCACGGATTTCTCCTACGAGTATTCGGTCGGGGTCTTGACGCAAGAACGCACGAAGAGCTTTGCCGAAGGTCATACCGACGGCTTCATTGATCGGCACCTGAATCAAACCTTCAATATCGTATTCAACCGGGTCTTCTGCGGTAAGAAGTTTGTCTTCAATCACATTAATATCTCTCAAACAAGAGTAAAGTGTAGTGGTTTTACCTGAACCTGTCGGCCCGGTTACCAACAAAATACCATTGGGCAGACGAATGATTTCACGGATTTTACGCAAAATTTCCGGATCAAGTTTAAGTGTATCCAAATCCAAACTTACTGCCGCACGGTCAAGCACACGAAGCACCACAGATTCGCCGTAAGAGGTCGGCAGACATGATACACGCAAGTCCACCGGACGACCGCCTACACGGAGTTCAATACGACCGTCCTGCGGGCGGCGGCGTTCAGAAATATTCAAGCCTGAAATAATTTTGATACGGCTGATAACCGGAATTGCCAAGTTTTTCGGAGCTTGCGGCATTTCGTACAAAGCCCCGTCCACACGGTAACGGACTCGGAAAACATTTTCAAACGGTTCGAAGTGGATGTCTGATGCCCGGTCACGAATCGCAGTTTGCAGAATTACATCCACAAATTTGACTACCGGTGCCTCATTGGCGGCATCTTCAAGTTCACGGACTTCGTCAATTCCGGTCATATCTTTATCGAATTTCATTTCCGCAATAATATCGTCGATATCCTCTTCTCTTTCCGGATAGTAACGGAGCATCTGGCGGTCGATTATATCAGGATCGGCAACCACCGGCACAATGCTGTGATTCAGAATAAAACTCAATGCATCGATCGCCTGGAAGTCCAAAGCATCACGCATTGCAACAAATAATTGACCATCTCTGAACTCAATTGGGATAATTCCGTAACTTCTTGCGGTTACATCATCTACCATTTTGATAACCGATTCCATAATATCATACTCTGTCGGTTCCCAGACGTCGGTATCCAAACTGTCGGCAATAATATCCAAAATTTCGGCACGGGTAAAAAGTCCGAAATTTTCGACAATTTCCATAATAGATTTGCCGCTACGTTCGCGTTCTTCTTTGATGTCTTCAATTTGTGATAAAAATGCCTGTTTATTACGGCTTTCGGCATTTTTCAACAAATCCAACAATGCTAAACTGCTTGCATCCAACATATTATTCTTCCTCCTCGACTTCGTCCATCAACGTTACAGTGATAACCTCTTGCAATGTTGATGTTCCGGCTTCCGCTTTTCTCAAAGCGTCATCACGCAATGTTCTCATGCCGTATTTACGAGCCTCATCACGAATCACATTCGCAGGTTCGTTGGCAAAAATAAGTTTACTGATGTCGTCAGTAATTTCAAAAATTTCATAAATACCCACACGACCTTTGTAGCCGGTACCATGACAACGGTCACAGCCTTTGCCGTGATAGAATTTGTGGGTTGCCCAATATTCTTCGCTCAAACCGATCATATCTTTTTCCTGCGGAGTCGGTTCATATTCTTCCTTGCAGTAAGCACAGATTCTTCTCATCAAACGCTGCGCCATAATCGCGCGGACCGCAGTTGCGACCAAATAGGGCTTGACTCCCAAGTCAACCAGACGGGTAACTGCACTCGGGGCGTCATTGGTGTGGAGTGTACTGAAAACCAAGTGACCTGTCAACGCAGCATTGATTGCGATAGACGCACACTCGTAGTCACGGATTTCACCGACCATGATGATGTTAGGTGCCTGACGCAACATCGCACGCAATGCGGCGGCGAAGGTCATACCGACATTTTTTTCCACCTGAACTTGGTTGATACCTTCGAGCTGGTATTCCACCGGGTCTTCAACGGTAATAATTTTACGGCTCGGTGAGTTGATTGAGTTCAAAAACGCATACAAACTGGTGGTTTTACCTGAACCTGTCGGCCCGGTTACCAAGAAAATTCCGTCCGGGTAGTTAATGATTCTATGTACCATTTCCAAGTCGTCTGAATAGAAACCCAACTTCGGAATATCCAACTGAATACTGGCTTTGTCCAAGATACGCATAACGATACTTTCGCCATTGGTTGTCGGGATACTTGATACACGCAAGTCGATGTCTTTGTCGTCAACTTTGAATTGGATACGGCCGTCTTGGGGGATGCGCTTTTCGGTAATATCCAAGCGAGCCATAATTTTCAAGCGGCTGGTAAGGTTTGCTTGAAGGAACTTCGGAGGAGCATCAACTTCTCTCAAAGCTCCGTCCACACGATAACGGATACGATAACGCTTTTCCAGCGGTTCCATGTGAATATCGGATGCTTTCATTTTGTAAGCATCAAGCAGGATTTTATTTACCAAACGCAAAATCGGGGTTGCATCGTCCTCGATAACTTCTGCCTCACCGATCATACTTCCTGCGGCTTGAATATGTTCAACTTCGGACTGAATGTCACCGATGATACCTTCCACGCTTTCGCCTAAGGTACTGTAATGCATTTTGATAACTTTTTCAATCTGGCTCTCGTCGGCGATGACTGCATCGACATCTTGATTCAACATGTAGCGCAGGGCGTCCAAGGTTTCCAAGTTGGTCGGGTCACTCATTGCAACGGTCAAAATTCCGTCATGAGTTCCCAAAGGAATTACCTTGTATTTTTTTACCGTAGTTTTGTCAAGTAAGCGGAGAATTTCTTCTGGGAGTTCATAATGCGACAGATCGATTACTTCCATTCCGTACTGCTGGGCAAGTACCATGGTAATATCTCGTTCTGTAACATATTTTTTTGCAATCAAAATATTGACAATATCAATATCCGGAACCTCCATGAGATCAATTTCACGGCGGACTTCTTCTACCTGCTCCGGGGTAACAACTCCATATTCCAACAGGAGTTCCACAATAAATTCAGAATCTTTAGCCAAAGCCGACCTCCTAAATATTTTAAAGTATAATATAACACATAGTAAAATTACCACACAATTGTGATAAAGTCAAGTAAATATCCATATTTTTTTTAAAAATATTATATATTTTCATAGATATCCCATAATTTTTAGTAAAAAAATCATATTTTTTGGTAAATTCGGGAATTTTTATGCTCTGCCGATAGAGATCACATAAACCAGGGATGCTCCGGCTTTTTTGAGTGCAATTGCGGTATTGTCCAAGGTCGCTCCGGTTGTGAAAATATCATCGACCAGTAAAACTTTTTTGCCTTTAACTTTATTGGGGTCGGCACGGAATGCACCTCGCAAATTTTTGTGCCGATCGGAACTTTTCAACTCTTTTTGAGCGAGTCCTTTTTTGATTCTGGTAATCGCTTTCGGTTCAAAAATTTTGTTGAGATTTTTTGCAATGAGTTCGGCAAGAAGTTCCGATTGGTTAAAGCCCCGTGAAAATTTCTTTGTCCAATGCAGCGGAACAGCACAAATTATGTCAAAATCCAGATTTTCTCTGCGGATTTTATTCGCCATCAATCGTGCAAAAAATCGTGCCAATTCGGTTTTGCCGCCTTGCTTATAACTCAAAATCAGTTCTCTATTAAATTCGCCGTAAGGCATTAAAGTTATTCCGCGGAGGTAGGCACGCTTTTTCTCTTTCAAGCACTTGGTGCAGAGTGCCAGAGCCCCGTCCAATTCGCCGCCGCAACTGTAACAACTGTTCTGCGGAACAAATTTTAATTTGCTTCGGCAATTTTTGCATAGGCGATTGAAGCAGCTGTGATTTTTCTCTCCGCAAACCGGACAGTGAAAAATGTTGCTTTTTATCAGGAATTTATAAAATTTTCGTTCGATAGTTTTCATGAACTCCGCCGCAGTGTATCTTCGTATTTAATAAGAAAATATATCACCTTTTAAGAAAAAAAGCAAAATAATTTTGATTTTTTGTCGTTAAATATTTGAAAATTGTAAAAAAATGATTATATTAAAACAAATGTTTGATTTATTTTTCAATTTATATTTTAAAGAGATAGGAGTAAAAATTATGAAGAGATATCTGTTTTTGGCAGCACTTACAGCAATAATTCTTAGTGGTTGTCAGAGTTTTCAGGAACCGCCGATCGGTACAACCGAAAACCTTTTCCAATCACGCAAGCGTGACGGTGCAGATGATTTGTTGAAAGACATTACCGTTTTGACTATCGAGGATGCACAAAGAATTGCACTCCAAAACAACCCCGACTACATTTCAGCTGCTTATGCAGTAAATGCCGCTACAATGGCTTACTATCAGGCTTTGGGTGCTTACTCTCCGACAGTCGGAGCTTCATTCAGCTTGAATAACAGTCACACAGGCGATTCTCACAATGTGAAAAACGAAATCGGTTCTGCGAAAAATCGCCGATTCACCACAACTACAAGCGTATCTGCTTCATGGTTGCTTTTTGACGGTTTGTCAAGATATTTCAATGCCAAAGCGGCTAAATCCGGTGAGAAATATCAACAGGCTTTGGAAGAAGATGCAGCCCGTAATCTTTTGAGCGGAGTTGTTTATGCTTATAACTCAATTCTTTTGGCTCGTGCTGAATTGGAAATTGCAAAGTCAGACTTGGAATTCCAGCAGATTTGTTTGAAAGAAACTGAACTCAAACACGAAGTTGGAACTGTTCCGTACAGTGATGTTTTGAACTTCAAAATTCGTGCAAGAAGTGCCGAAAATGCCATGTTGGTTGCAGAACGCGCTTATGCTTTGTCAACCTATGCTTTGGCAGTCCTGATGGGCTACCCCGACGGCAAAATTCCTGAATGGATCTCTTTTGACGAAATCAAAGTCGATGTCGATGCCGTTCTTCCCAATGTCGAAGTTTACTTGGATGCCGCACTTGCTAATCGTCCTGACTTGCGAGCAATGCGTGAATATTTGAATATTCAGAAATATAGAAAATACAGTACCTACGGTGCTTTTTCTCCGAGCGTAAGTGCTCATATTGACTTTACTTTCAATACATCAAACAGTAGAAATTATCGTTCAAGTGTAACTCATTCACATTCAGTTACTCCGTCATTGAGCTACGGATTGCGTGCTGATTGGACAATTTTCAATGGTTTCATCCGCTACAACAAAGTGCGTGAAGCACAGGCAAACGAAGCAATCGCTAAATTCAGCGTAGTTAATGCTTGGTTGGGTGTTGTCCAGGAAGTTCGTGAGTCATATACCAATTATATTTTCAGCGTAAATCAGGCTAAATTGTACGAACAGGTTCTTCTGTACAGTACCGAACAGCGTGACTTGGTTGCAAAGGAATATGAAGCAGGTACTATCGGTATCACCCGCTTGAATGAAGTTCAAAATGACCTCATCAATGCGGAATCAACCCTCGTTTCTGCTTACTTGAATATCAAAAACGCTAAAATTCAACTCGATACCGCAGCAGGTTTGATTACCAAAGAATATTATTTGGACACCGAGAGTGATGTTCCGCAGGCAGAAAATACTAATGTGGAAGTTCAGCCCGGTAAAGAAATCGTGGTAAAAACTAATCAGTCTGCATTTATCAAAGATTTGAATGAGATTGCCGAAGAAGAGGCGGAAGTTACTACCCAAGATGGCAAAGTTGTTGCTCCTGAAGCAAAATAATTAATAATTGCTTTATAAATTTAATTGCCTTTCATTATTTTTGAAAGGCAATTTTCATATAGCGGAAAGATATTATTAAATATTAAAAATGAGTATTGTAACAATTATCGCACAAATTTTAGGTGTCGGAGGCATGACATGTGCAATTTTGTCTATGCAGTGCCGCAGCAATCGTAATTATTTCCTTTTGCAAGGGGGGAGTGCTTTGTTATTTTGCATAAGTTTTATTATGCTTAATGCTTGGAGTGGAACTTTTATGAATATTTTTGTGATTGTTCGTTCTCTTTGTTTGAATAATCGAAAAATTGCCAAATCAAAATTAACTTTGAGTTTTTTGATGTTTGTACTATTTTTGATTTTAATGGTTCTCGTATATTTTCAAGAAAAATGGTATCTATTGACAATCGTATTTACTGCTCAAATATTAGGTACTTGTGCTATGTGGTCGCAAAATGGCAAACTTATTCGTTATGCTCAAATAGGGGTAATTTCACCGCTTTGGCTGGTGTATAATTGTATCATTCCGATTCCAAGTATCGGAGGAATTTTAACTGAAACATTAAATATTATTTCAGTAGCAATTGCTTTATTTCGTTATCGCAAAATTGGATTTACTGAATAAGAAAGAAATATATTAATTTAAAACAAAGGAGAAAAAATGAGCATTGTAACAATTATCGCACAAATTTTAAGTATTTGCGGGATGGCATGTATAATTTTATCAATGCAGTGCCGCAGCACCAATAAATTTTTTATCGTTCAGGGGACAGCCGGACTATTATTTACAATTAGCTTTGTTATGTTGGGTGCTTGGGCAGGGGCGATAATGAATATTTTTTCTTTGGTTCGTGCTTGTATTTTGAATAATTCCAAAGTAGCAAGGTTGAAGTTGACTTTGAGTTTATTGATTGTGGCATTGATACTCTGTTCGGCGGCATTATTAACTGTTTTTAATGAGAAATGGTATTTGGTTTTAATTGTTTTTATTGCCCAGATGGCGGCAAATTTAGTAATGTGGTCGCAGAGCGGAAAATTGATTCGCTATGTCCAGTTGGCAGTAATTTCACCGCTTTGGCTGGTGTATAATTGTATTATTCCGATTCCGAATATCGGCGGACTTTTGACTGAGACATTCAGTATTGTTTCTGTCATTGTATCTTTGATCCGCTATCGGAAAATCGGCTTTTCTGAATAAGAAAACCGAAAACTTGCAATATCTCGCCGAATATGCTTTGATTTCAGCAAAAATATTATTATATTTTTATTTCAACTATTGAAAAAATGATTTTTAAATGTATATTTATGTTGAATAGGTAAAATTTAACTTGGTAGAGGTAAAAAATGCTGATTGATATAATGAAAAGGCATAATGTAAAAACTTTCGGTTGCGAAATATTGGGGAAAAAGGCGGAAAAAATTACTGTTTTTGATGATAAACTTGCTGAATTAGCTGCCGATATGGTGGAAATTATGAACCACTTTGACGGTATCGGACTTGCGGCTCCGCAGATTGGAATTTCTAAACGATTGGTGGTTTTGGGTATTCCCGACAACCCGGAGCAGACCAATAAGTCTATCGGCGAAGTCATGCTGCTTGATAAAATGCCTTTGGTTCTGGTGAATCCTGAAATTATTTCATTCGGCAGTGACTTGTGTGATTACGATGAGGGGTGTTTGAGTGTGCCGGGAATTTACGGCAATGTCCGCCGTCCCTATACAGTTACGCTCAAAGCGCAAGATTTGCAGGGTAATTTTTTTGAATACGAGTGCGGCGGCTTGCTTGCTCGTTGTATCCAGCATGAACTTGATCACTTGGATGGTTTCCTTTTCGTTGACCGTATGGATGAGGAAGATCGTAAAAATATTGATTTTAAACTTTTCCGTTTAAAGAAGAACGGAAAGAAAAAAGAGTACAATCGCCCATGGAAATAACAGAGAATAAAATTGGAAAAATCGGACTTTGGACAGCAGTAAAAGGAGTTTGCTGCGGTACAGAAATTTTTAAAGAGTTATGCAATCAAAGACTCTGGCGGGTGTTTTTGCATCTGTTTCTTTTGAGCGGGATTTGCAGTCTTTTAATTATGTTTTTGGGTAAAAAAAATATTGAGGCTGAAATTAATCCGCAGTTGGAGATTCTGAATGAGTATTCCGGCGGATTTGACTGCCGTACAGACGGAATTTATCCGAAAAAAAATGCCGATAAAAGTTTTGATTTTAAGTTGAATAACCAGACAAAAGTCTGCTATACCCCCAATTTCAAAGATATTGATTTTCATGAAATTCTGGAAAACGGGATGACTTGGTTTTGGATTCCGCAAGGGGTTTTCGCAGTGGTCAAATTCAATAATGCCACCGAGGGAAGCGTGATGTTTTTGGACTTCTCGGCATTTCAAAGAATAAAAATCCCTCAAATGGAAATTTTTAAAAACAACAAAGAACTTGATACTTATATGAAGCAGTCAATGGCAACTATTACGCCTTGTGATTACTCAAAAATTCCGGAGATTGACCTTGATTTTATCCGATACAGCCACTTGTCATCGAACTTTTTGCGTCATTGGATTCAATATTTCTGGCAGGCTTTTTTCATGTCGCTGGTTTTTGCAGCATTCTATACGATTACCGGAGTCGGCAAGGTCAGCAATATGAAATTTAAATCCTTTTTCACAATCAGTATCTATGCAGGATTTCCGGCGATGCTGGTTTCGGTATTATTTGAAGCATTCAAACTGCCGTTCATCAGTTTTTCTGCTGCCTTTTCATTCGGGTGGTTGATCTATTTGTTGGTAATATTAAACGTATTGGTGCGAACCGATACGGAAAAAAATTAAGAGGTTTATTATGGATGAGAAAAATTTTTGCAAAATGGTTAATTGGTATCCGCTTTTTGCCGGTAAGACTTTTTTGACCAGTTTTATTAAATTAAGACCTGAAGCAATTCAGGCATTGGCAAATGGCGAAACCGAGTGGAATGAAGAATCGCCGATTAATCAGGTTATCAAAGATTTGCGTAAACCGATGTCGGTGCTTTTTGGTAACAGTTTTGTAAGCGTGGACACTTGTGCGCCGACCGATACCGAGCGATTTGAGAATAAGCGAGGGGCAATTCACTCTCCGGAGAGTGCCTGGATTACTCTTGCTTCCAGTGCCAAAGTCCGCCAAAGTGCCGCCGCTGGCGAGGTCGAATACATTGCAATTCGTCCTTTCCGTCGTATGAACCGCCCGAGAGAGTTCCGTCTTTTTATCAAGGACGGCAAATTAAAGGCGATGAGTCAATATTATCTCATCCGCCACTTCCGTCGTCTGGAAGGGGTAAAAAATCAATATTGGGATATGGCAAAGGAGTTTGTTGATGAAATCAGCTGGAATTTGCCGGTAAAAGATATTGTGATGGATATTTATTTTTCTTCTACCCAGGAGATTTATATTATTGACTTCAATCCGTGGGGAAGTCCAACGGATCCCTTGATGCTGAATACATGGGATCGTGATTGGAGCGAAGAAATCGGAATTGTATTAATGCCGGTACCGATGTCAATCGGCGGCGATGTGAATATTTCATTTTAAGTTACAGAGGAGCGAAAATGAGTGCTGAAATTATTGACGGCAAAGCGATATCCGCAATTGTAAATCGGGAAAATGCCGATGAGATAAGTAAACTTAAAAGCATGGGGATAGTTCCCGGATTGGCGGTTATTCTGGTCGGCGAAGATCCTGCTTCACAACTTTATGTAAATTCCAAGGTGAAAAAGTGTCAGGAATTGGGAATTAATTCTCAAAAATATGTGCTTGACAAAAACGCTACCATGGAGGAATTACTTGAACTTATTGACAAGCTCAACAAAGACAACTCAATTCACGGTATTCTCGTACAGTCGCCTCCGCCTCCGCAGATTGATGAGGAAAAGGTCGTTGAAGCAATTTTGCCATCCAAAGATGTCGATTGTTTCCATGCAGAGAATGTCGGCAAAATGCTTATTGGCAAAGATGACGGATTTTTCCCCTGCACCCCGTATGGCGTAATGATTTTGCTGGAAAAATCAGGCATTGAAGTTGCAGGAAAACATGCGGTAGTTATCGGACGCTCAAATATCGTCGGCAAGCCGATGATGGCACTTCTCATGCAGAAAAATAAAAACGCCAATGCAACTGTAACTTGTGTCCATTCTGCAACTCGTAACTTGAAAGAAATTGTCAAAACTGCTGATATTGTCGTTGCAGCAATTGGTAAACCGGAATTTGTTACTGCTGATATGATCAAAGAAGGCGCAGTGGTGATTGATGTAGGTATCAACCGTGTCGCTGATGCAAATGCCCCCAAAGGGTATCGGGTCGTGGGCGACGTCAAATATGATGAAGTTGCAGAAGTCGCTTCGTATATTACTCCTGTTCCCGGCGGAGTCGGGCCTATGACGATTGCAATTTTGATGAGAAACACTATCAATTCCTGTAAACGCCATAATAAGATTGGTTAATTATGAATTTTTTTATTACGAATTTATGGAAAGAACCGCTGTTTTTCTTTTCGTGGTCTATTTTTGTAATTTTTTCAATCAGCTGTCATGAGTACATGCATGCAAGAGTTGCTTTAATGGAGGGTGATGATACGGCGGCGCGAGCAGGACATTTGACCTTGAATCCAATCAAGCAAATGGGATTTTTTTCGCTGGTTATGTTGGCAGTTATCGGAATTTGCTGGGGCATGGTTCCGGTCAATCCTGCCAATTTCCGTAGAAAAGCGAGTGATTTGATTGTATCGCTTGCAGGTCCTTTGACCAATTTGGCATTAGCGTGTGTTTTTATCATAGTCTGTGTGGGGCTGAAAATTGTCTATTTATTGTTTGAGAGTATTGAAATCAGTGGGTTTTTATCAGGAATTGAGTTGATTTTCAACGCATTTTTGTATGGTTCAGTAATGAATATTGTGCTGTTTTTCTTTAATATTCTTCCGATCCCCGGACTTGACGGGTGGGCAATTATCCGCTATTTTGTCAGTCCTGAAAAAATGATGAATTCAGAGTTTATCGCAGGAGCAGGCGTGGTTTTGTTTCTGCTTGCAATGTATTTTATGGATTACATTTACGAGGCTGCCTTTGCTATTGTGGATTTTATACTCATGTTATTTTAAACATAGGAAAATGAAGAATGAACACATTTACTTTTACAAAGGAATGGATGCTTGCAAGTACATTTTTGGGAGACAAAACTGTAAAGGCAGAACTACCTGGGGATAACTATCACGCACTCTTTCAGGCAGGAGTGATTCCTGATCCCTATTACGGCAAAAATGAACTTCTCATGCAGGAAGTTTGGAAGCATGACTGGGAGTTTTCACAAAACTTTGATGTTCCTGCCGAACTCTTTGATAATGAATATATCTATTTGACCATGTCGATGATTGATACATTCTGCACTTGTACGCTTAATGGAGTTGAGATTTTTAAGTCAGGTA
>JAZRSP010000423.1:0-1977 GCA_045651565.1 Victivallaceae bacterium
AGATTATTCTATTTGCATATTCGACTTTTAAGCGAAATAACATTATTTTTTTCAAAATTTATTTAAAACAGAGTTTTTGATGAATACTGAGTTGCTTTGAGAAATATGCAAGCAGGAATTCTGCCGCCTCAATCAGGAATATATGACAATTTTTTTGTCAATGGTTTGGGTATTGGCAATGTCACAGACAATCTCTGGCTCCCCCGGAGCGAATGTCGATTTCTGTAAAAATAATACAAGAATACAACTTTTTAGGCAAAATCGTTATCGCAAAAACTTTTTATGTCTTGACATTGCTGTATTTGTAGGCTAAAATATATAGCGAAATGCAGAAGATTCTGCCTGTCCTGATACATGGTAATTATCGGGCTTGTCGGACTGCATTAGTGGTAGTGACAATTATTGCTTCAATATTTGCGAAAAATGGAATTACTGAATTTAAGAACGCATGGAGCGTTATTAAAGATAAATAAGGTTGAGGGATAAGAAATTTAACCTCGAAAAGCACTATTAATGAGGACGGTATTCCCATTAATATTTAACAAAATCTCTAAAACGAAAGGAAAGAGAAAATGAAAAAATCACTTTATTTCACATTAATCGAATTGTTGGTTGTTATTGCAATCATCGCAATTCTTGCAGGAATGCTGCTGCCTGCACTTAACAAGGCTCGTGAAAAGGCTCGTGCTATCGCTTGTATCAACAATCTTAAACAACTCGGTACTATGTTCATGATTTATGCCGACGACAACAATGCAACTCTTTTTGCCGCAGGCGAAAATCAGAATGCCAAAGGTTCTTCTGCCGCATGGCGTCACCATATCGGAGTTTGCGGTTATCTGCCTGACGTAAATGATACTGCGGCAACCAAACGCATTGCCGATGCTACCTGTCCTGCTTCATCAGCGTTACCAGGTTTGAACTATACCTATGGAATGCCGACCCACTTCAGCGCAGAAACAATTCCGACCGGCAAAACTTACGGTTATGCCAAAGTAGAAAGACTTAAACAGGAAGAGATTCTTCTTGGAGATTCATGCCGTGCAGAAGCAAATGCAGATAACTCTTGGGCAGAATCACATATTATTGAAGTTAAAGATGCAAACTTATCTGCTTACGGTACCATGGAGCAAACCGGAAGTAAAAAAGTTTTGAGTATGCGTCACAAAAAAGATTCATTTAATATTCTTCACATTGACGGCTCTGCGGCAAGCGAAGGTTTGTCATGGTTTGAAGAAAAACGTTATTATCCAATCAGTGCTAAAGATTTATAATTTTTCCAGTTAACCATGAAAAAAGTTCATCTCTTATTTACAATTCTTTGCTGCAGTATTTTATTTACTGCGGCAAAGGGGGAGGATTACTGTCAAATTAACTTCGCAGAAACTCCGACTTATTGGGTAAAAAATGCACCGGAAAATTGGAGCGAAGTTATTGCTGAAAATGCGGAAAAAGTTCAGATTGATGTTGTTAAAGGCTTGAATTTAGATCGCATAGTCGGCAAAAGCGGCAGTCACCGTGATACCGGAGTAATTTATTTTGAAATTATCGCTGAAAAAACTGAAAATGCCATATTAGGAGTTGGTTGCGACTGGTATTTCGAAGCCGCAATTAATGGACAAACTTGTTACTCCACCTATGACAAGGGTAATTTTTATGATAAAATTGGCTTTTGGAATCACACATTCAAAGTTCCATTGAAAAAGGGCAAAAATCTGCTTGCCGTCAAAGTCAAACGAGGCGTAAACAGTTGGTTTTTCTGTATTAATAACAGCAAAAGCGATTACCTGCTTGACTATAATCACCCGTTAACTCCGGTCGCTGATTTCCCTGAATATGCCAAAAGAAACGGCGGTTCGTATGAGATTATTTTATTGGGCGATGTTCATTATGACGGTGAGGAGTATCACGTCGGAGTGGATAAGAAAAAATTAAATGATGTTCCCCGCAATCTTTGGGCTTGGAAAAACACTATGC
>JAZRSP010000424.1:0-2822 GCA_045651565.1 Victivallaceae bacterium
TCAAATTTAAAGAATTTTCGCATTTTTTTGCAAAAAAGTTATTATTTTCGATTTTCTTTTGAAATTTGCTTTTTTTTGAGTTGAAATTATATTGTAGATTAGAGAGAAAAAAACAAAAGGAGGAGCAAAAATGTTTAAAAATTTTCTTGTTGTGTTTATCGTTATTTCGTTGATTTGGGTTTATGTCAGTGCCTGTAATCAGGAGGAAAGCACCAAAAATCTGGTTGCAGTGGAGAATTTTGACTTGGATAAATATCTGGGCGATTGGTATGAAATCGCCCGTTTGCCGCATGTTTTTGAGAAAAATATGGAGTATGTCAAAGCAACTTATTCTCTTAATTCAGACGGTACGGTAAAAGTTCAAAATAGCGGCATGAAAAACGGCAAAGCAAAATCAATTGTCGGTATTGCCAAATTCAAAGGAGCGGAAAATATCGGCGACTTGCAAGTATCTTTTTTCCGTCCATTTTGGGGGCAGTACAAGATTATTTATTTGAGCGAAGATTACTCGCTTGCTATTGTGACAAGTAGTACTAAAGATTATCTCTGGCTGCTTGCCAGAACTCCGGAAATTGACGAAAAACTCATCGATGAATTTCTGAAAAAAGCCGAAACATGGGGGTTTGATACTGAAAAAATAATTTTTGTTAAGCAGTAAGGTGTTTTAGAAAATCAAAATTGCAATGATACTGCCGATTGCCAAAAAAGGTCCAAAAGGAATAGACATACCTTTGATCGATTGCTTGCGGGATTTTGCAATAATAATTCCTGCGACGACTCCGGCAATAGAGGCGATAAAAAGAGCGTAAGTGCTTACGATAATGTTAGTTAGGGCAGTGACCGCAGTAATGAATTTGACATCTCCCATGCCGAAAGCGTCTTGCTTGAAAAGTTTTAATCCCAAAAGGTGGAATAAATAGAGGAATATCCAAGTTGCTGCTACCGAACCAAAGTAAAATCCTAAATATTTCACTGCCGGCAAGTTCAAGCCAAAGGTTATAATTGTGTGAAAAATCACTCCGGCAATAATTCCGAAGTAGGTGAGTTTATTTGGAATTATCCGATGCTCAAAGTCGATAAAAGCACTTGCAATAGCAATCATAATCAGAATAGTGTAGGGGATTATCATTAGAAAATACTCGGTTGCCCAAGTGATTTTGAAGTAAGCAAGCAAGGTCAAAAGTCCCCCGACAAGTTCTACAATGAAGTATCGCCAACTTATCGGCTGCTTGCAGGCACTGCATTTGGCGCGCAAGCAGAGAAAGCTGAAAAGAGGAATATTTTCGTACCAGCGGATTTTGTGGTTGCATTTGGGGCAATGCGACGGGACATTGACCACCGATTCCCCCAAAGGCATACGCCAGATACAGACATTCAGGAAACTCGCAAAACAACAGCCGAACCAGAAGACAGCAACTGCCCAAAAACTATAAAATATAGCGTCATTCTGCCATAAATCCTGTAACAAAATATTCATAGTTAAGTCCGAAATTTTCTGGAATTATAATTTCATTGCTTCTGCGCCCTGACCGATTTCGCAAACGATAATTTGCGGGTCAACTCCGACTTGGAGTTTAAAAGCGGCAGAAAGTTTAGCGGTGTAATCGGCAATTTTGGAATTTTCTACCAAGTGGATAGAGATTCCGCCGAATCCGCCGCCTGAAAGTCTGGCGCCGAGACAGCCGTCAAGAGATTTGGCAAGTTCAACTAAATAGTCGAGTTCAACGGTACTGTTTTCGAAGTTGACACGGCTTGATTCGTGAGATTCGAAAAGAAGTTTGCCGAAATTTGCCACATCGTTTTTGTCCAAAGCGGTAACGGCCTGTTTGACTCTGTCACACTCGCCTACAACGTGAGCGGCACGCTTGTATTCATTGACAGAGAGAAGATTTTTTGATTCTTCCAATTGGGCAGGGGTGATGTCACGAAGAGTTTTAGCACCGGCATAAACTTTGTTAAGTTTTGCCGCTGCACTTTCGCAATCTTCACGGCGGACATTGTATTCAGAATCGACGAGGTCGTGTTTAACCATAGAGTTTGCGACGACGAAAGAGTATCCCGGCGGGACTGCCACGGTGCGAAGAACTTCGACAGTGCGGAAGTCGGAGAGGATAAGCTCATTTTTTTTGCCGAAAATCGAACTGAATTGGTCGAGCAATCCGGTTTTAAGACCCATGTAGTTATTTTCAACTCCCTGACCGATTTTTGCCCATTCTTCATTGGTAAATTCAAGACCGAAAAGTTCCTTGAATGCGAATGAAAAACCTACTTCCAATGCCGCCGAACTGCTCATACCTGCTGACATCGGTACAGTATTGTAAAGCAATGCGTCAAAGTTTTTGACATCCTTGCCACGCTTGCGAAGTTCGACAATTACCCCTTTGACATAGTTTGTCCAGTCGCCCGGAATTGCGGTGTCGATATTGTCGAGAGAAAAGGTGTAAACCGCATCTTTGTCATATTTTGGGTCACGCAGACGGCAGACATCGAGGTCATTCTCTGCCATGACGACAGTTACCGCACAACTTACCGCACAACTCATAACAAATCCTTCGTTGTAGTCGGTGTGATTACCCAAAATTTCCAAACGGCCCGGCGCTCTTGAAATAACAGCCGGCTTTCTGCCGAAATATCCCTCAAATTCATTAATCAAATTTTTGTCAAAATCCATAACAAACCTCGTTAATTTTAATTGTTTATATACACTATATATTAAAATATAATATACAACAAAGAATGAGTAAGTCAAGTTAAATTATAAAAAAAACAAAAAATACGCTCCGACGAATGCGTAAGCGTTATATTAGGTCAAGGAACTTGTT
>JAZRSP010000425.1:0-1010 GCA_045651565.1 Victivallaceae bacterium
GGCATAGCTCAGTTGGCTAGAGCATTCGGTTCATACCCGAAGTGTCGTTGGTTCAAATCCGACTGCCGCTACCATCCATAGAAGGGGTATCGAAAAATTGGTGCCTTTTCATATGGCCCGGTGGTCAAGCGGTTAAGACACCGCCCTTTCACGGCGGTAACACGGGTTCGATTCCCGTCCGGGTCACCATATGCGCCGGTAGCTCAGTTGGATAGAGTGTTTGGCTACGAACCAAAAGGTCGGGGGTTCGAATCCCTTCCGGCGTACCAAAAACAAAAATCCGTTCTCGAAAGAGGGCGGGATTTTTTGTTTTTGTATTATTCATTTTTCATTATTCAATATTCATTATTCATTAAAGTGAACGGATTTTTGTAATGAATAATGAATAATGAAGTAGCACACTTCGTTTCGTTGATGAATAATGAATAATTTGACTTGAATTTAAAATAGTGCTACAATCTCCCAAAAATCAAAAAACAATTGTACAATTCGTTAAAAGGTGATATAATCTAAATTAGGTGATGATTATGAAACTTTTTTTAATAAGACACGGCGAAAGTGAATGCAATTTAGGTCAAAGATATTCGGGTCAGTGCAATCCAAAACTCACCTCACTTGGAAGAAGTCAGGCGGAGGCAATTCGTCCCATTTTGGAAAAAATCAAGTTCGATGCCGTTTATTCAAGCGACCTTTCAAGGGCTCTTGAAACCTGCCACATTGCCATGCCGGGCGTAGAGCCTATTATAACCAAAAAAATCCGCGAATTTTCCGTTGGGGAACTGGAAGACCTGCCCGTTTACATCCCCAAAAGCGAAGACGACGAGTTTTATTTAAATCTTATGAAAAACCGCAGAGAGTTTAACTATGCTCCCTACGGCGGCGAAGATTTTAATGACGTTATAAATCGTTTTGAGGAGTTTTTAAGGGAGATTGAATCTAAACCCTATGAAAACGTTGCGGCATTTTGTCACGCGGGGTTAATGACCGCCGTTACCTGCCATATTGTGTCG
>JAZRSP010000426.1:0-4263 GCA_045651565.1 Victivallaceae bacterium
GGAAATGTTTTGAAAGACCCCGATGCGGTTATCGGTTATCACAAAGATGAACTTACCTCAATGGGTATCAAAGGCAATTTCGCTAATAAACCATTGGTAATTGATGCGACTGTAGCTGCCGTAAAAGCCGCCTTGGAGGCATAAAATGGACAATAATGAAATTAAAATTTTCATTAAAGAAAAAGTTGAATCCGGCTTGACTTTGGCTGAAATTCAAAAGGCTTTGGGTGAGGAAAAAGGCGTTAAAATTACCTTTATGGAATTAAGAATTTTGGCTTCGGAATTAGATGATATTGATTGGAGTAAAAATTCTAAAAGCAACGCCAAAGATGAGAAAAAAGATGATGAGGTTACTGCTTCTGATTCTTCTGCTGAGCCTGCCGCTACTGCTCCGATTGGTAAAACCATTATCGAGATGAGCAAAATTGAACGCCCCGGAGTTATGGCGTCAGGTACAGTGCAATTTATGTCAGGAGCATCAGCAGAGTGGCTCATTGATAATACCGGACGCTGTGGACTTGACAAAGTTACAGGACAGCCGACCCAGGAAGACTTTATGGATTTCCAGACGGAGTTGCAGAAACTTTTCAGTTAATCGGCTTGGAATAAGAGAAAAATAGCTGATAAAATGTAAAATATCGGATGAAATATTAAATAAAATACCACATTTTAATTTTTGAATTTGAAAAAACTGAAAATAATGCTATAATATAAATTGGACTTATTGATGTGAAAATCTTTAAATTCATGGAGATTTAAAATATGAACGAAGAAAAAAAACAATTTGCTGAATTGCACATCGGCGAGAAATCTATCGAATTGCCGATTGTGATCGGTTCAGAAAATGAAAAAGCTATTGATATTACCGGCTTGCGGAAACAGACCGGTTATGTTACGCTTGACCCGAGTTTTATGAATACTGCATCGTGTTACAGCAGTATTACTTTTGTTGACGGCGAAAAAGGTATTTTGCGTTATCGTGGAATCCCGGTTGAGGAATTGGTTGAGAAGTGTTCTTTTACTCAGGTGGCATATTTGCTTATTCACGGAAAATTGGCTAATCCGGAAGAGCGTTTGAAATTCTCTAAATTGCTCAATCAGAATTCGCTTCTGCATGAGGATATGCGTCACTTTTTTGACCACTTCCCTCGTGGTGCGCACCCGATGCACATTCTTTCAACTATGATTAATGCTTTGGCAGTATTCTATCCCAATGTGGACTTGCTCTCTTTGGATGAAGATATTGACTTGTCTGCTGCCCGTTTGATTTCAACCGTCCGCACCATGGCGGCTTTTGCTTACAAGAAAAATATCGGTGAGCCGGTTGTTTATCCCAGGCATGACCTGAATTATTGTGCAAACTTCCTCAATATGAT
Organism: Victivallaceae bacterium; assembly: GCA_045651565.1. Classification (GTDB taxonomy): domain Bacteria; phylum Verrucomicrobiota; class Lentisphaeria; order Victivallales; family Victivallaceae; genus RGIG5270. The sequence goes on from JAZRSP010000426.1 coordinate 1,377, forward strand.
GTTTGATTCTCCGGTTAATCCCTACAATATCAAACCGGAAATTGTGAAGTTGCTCAATATTCTTTTGATTCTCCATGCCGACCATGAACAGAATTGTTCGACAACCACTGTCCGTACTATCGGTTCGGCACAGGTTAATTTGTATGCGACTATTTCAGCAGGTATCTCTGCGCTTTCCGGTCCGCTCCACGGCGGTGCAAACCAGGAGGTTGTCGAAATGCTTAATCGTATCGTCGCCGCCGGCGGTGATGTCAAAAAATTCGTCGCTATGGCAAAAGACAAGAATAATCCTTTCCGCCTTATGGGCTTCGGGCATCGTGTTTACAAAACTTATGACCCGAGAGCGAAAATTATTAAGGCTGAATGTCATAAGCTGCTTTCAACAATGAAAAACAAAGATCCGTTGTATGAGGTTGCTATGGAACTTGAACAGGTGGCTTTGAATGACGAATACTTCATCGAACGCAATTTGTATCCCAATGTGGATTTCTATACCGGTATTGTTTATCGTGCTTTGGGTATTCCGTCAAATATGTATACTGTGATGTTCGCTCTTGCCCGTTTGCCCGGATGGATTGCTCACTGGAAAGAGATGATTGGTCATCATACCAAAATTGTCAGACCAAGACAAATATATATTGGCAAAGTTCCTGCCGATTACGAAAAATAGAGATTATTACAGGTGGCTGTTGTATTTTTGGAATAGTCACTTGTTTTTTTAAGGATAAGTTATTATGGTTAAGTTTATACATTGTGCAGATTTGCATTTGGGTGCAACTTTTAAAAGTATCAGCGCCAAGTGCAGTCACGAGGTAAAAACTTTAATTGTAAATTCAACTTTTTCAAGTTGGCAGCAATTAGTGGCAAAAGCAGTTGACGCCAAGGTGGATTTTGTGCTTATTTCTGGTGATATTTTCGATAATCCCAATCCGTTGCTGCGTGTAAGAATGCTTTTCAAGGAGGGAATTGATAAGCTCCTTAAAAACTCAATAAGAGTCTTTATCGTCAGTGGAAATCACGACAATAATATTGAGTTGTTCAAAGAGTTTAATTTCCCGGAAACAGTAAAAATTTTCTCTGCTGATTCGGTTGAAAATTTCGTTTCAGATGAATTAAAAGTTGTCGTGTCCGGAATCAGTTATCATGGCGATAACGCCAAGGAGAATTTAAGTAAACTCTTTAATGCCAATGGGTTAAATCAAAATTATTTTAAAATCGCTCTTTTGCATGCCAATATCGGCGGTGTAACAACTTATGATGAAAACTATGGATTTTATTCAAGTTGCAATTTAGGTGACTTGTCGTCGCAGAATTTTGATTATTGGGCTTTGGGTCATATCCATAATGGGGCAATTCTCCGGGACGAGAAGCCTTATGCCGTCTATCCCGGAAGTTTGCAGGGACTAAACATCAATCAAGACACCCCCAAGGGAGCGTATTTGGTGGAAGTTGATGATAATTTAAAAATAAAAATGACTTTTCTTGATTGTGCGACAGTCGGTTTTGCCAGAAAAGAAATTGATTTTTCTTCGGTAGCAAGCGACAGTGATTTTTTGCGAAAAATTGAAGATGCGGCGTCTGAATTATCTAAAAAATTCAACTCCTCCGAATTGATTTTTACCGAATTTATTTTTGTCGGCAGAAGTGCTTATTATGGAAAGTTGAGAAAAGAACTTGTTTCTGAAATTATGCGGACAATCAGTGCAGTTTTGGGAAATAAATTTTTCCTCAATGACTTGCAGATAAAATTATTGCCGATTATTGACAATGAGAGAATTTTGAAAAATAATCCGCTTTTGGGCGATATTTTATCGGTTGATGAGAATGGCGAAAACGGTAAAGAGTTCTTGGAGGGCAAAATCCAGCAAGTCAGAAATAAGTTTTCCTTAATGGACAGTTTCAGCGAGGAAGAAATAGCGGATATTATCAAAATGAGCAAGAATGATTTATACTGCTTTTTTGCGGAAGGAGATGAATAAAAACTATGATTATCAAAGAGATACAAATTGATAATTTCGGACACTTCTGCAATTACAAAATCAGTAATCTGCATGCAGGAATTAATGAAATTACCGGCTTGAATGAGTTCGGAAAAACTACGATTGCCGAATTTATAGTGCGAATTTTTTATGGATTTCCTGATCGGCGGAGAGGCTTGAATCCGTATCCTGCCGCTTGTGATGATGTAAATTATGGCGGACGATTGATTTGTAAACTTGCCGACGGTCGTGAAGTAACAATTGAACGATTGGGGTTAGGGCGCAACGGTCGTTTTTCGATTACCGATAACCAAAAAAATGAAGCAGTTTCAGTAGGTGAAATTTTGTCTTTTGAGGAGAATTTTTTCAGAGAAATTTATGCTTTGACTTTGGCGCAATTGGCAAAAGGCGGGGCTCTGACTGATCCGAATAATGTGGTAATCCGTCGATTGTATGGGATGAATTATGCTTCGGAAAATTTGGATATCAATGATTTGATTAAACGCTTGACTGAACAGTCAAAAAAACTTTTTCTGCCATCCGGAAGCACCCAGGAATTAAAGGCTTTGTACGACGAGTTGGAGGAGAAAAAACGGCAGTTGTCGCTGCTTGAAGAAAAGTTGCAGCAATCAAGAAAACTCGACTTGGAGATTGCTGAATCAGAGAAAAAATTGAAAGAATCCGGCGAAGCTTATCGGGCTTTGGCAGAATATTTGGACTTGGAGAAAAAGGTCAACGCCGAAACTGATAAAATTGAGAAACTAAAAAAAGATTTTGCCGCAGTTGAATATAATGAAGTTTTTGTCAATAATGAGAAAACTATTACCAATTTGGTGCAGAATTTGACTTTGTACCAAGAGTACAATAATAATTTGCTGGTCAGCAAAATTGAACTCGAAACTTTGGAG